>NZ_CAXBMP010000019.1:0-93755 GCF_963976965.1 uncultured Alteromonas sp. | reverse complement strand
AAAACTGCTTTTCCAGTGTTGTTACCAACTCCTTGAAGCGAGGCGCGCATTCTACATCGTTAAGTTACGATGTCAACCTAGATTTTTAACTTTTTAATCAGTCTTAATTCAAGGTTGCGCACTGTGTCTTGTGAATGCCTGAAGCCCCCTCAAAACGTGGAGCGCATTATAGATAGGTGGCGTAAAAGATCAACCGTTATTTGGCACTTATTTGCATTTAATAACACTTTCACCCTCAAACGCTTATTTTTACATCATTTAGGTGTATTCCATTGGACTTTAGGATAGTTCTTTCACATTTTATTGTTCTAATTGTTACAAATGAGTAAACTATAACCAGCCTTCATTATTATGATAATAAACACTAGAAAGGTAGGTATATGAAAGTAGGCTTTATTCAATGCACTGTTATTAGTGCTATCTTTGCAATCGCAGGATATCTGTTGTTTTCATCAGCTAGTATAGAAGCGCACGTTCCGTTAACGGTTTCAGCGTCTTTATTAATAAGCGGTATATTAACCCCGTGGCTAGCTTCACTCCTTAACAATTCCCCCTCTGAAACAGCTGCGCCCTCCACCAGCAGCACAACCACTGAAACACTCTATGTGGGTAATCTACCGTATCGTGCAAACGAATCTGCGGTTAAAGAGTATTTTGGTAGTTTTGTCGAAGTACAGTCTGTCCGACTCATGAAGGATAGAAAAACTGGCAAGCGAAAAGGTTATGGCTTTATTGAAGTGATAACTAGCGACCTTGACCCAGTAATAGCGAAGACTAACGACTCAGTGTTCCAAGAGCGAACATTAAAAGTTAGACCAGCTAAAGACAAAGTAGAACAAGTATAAATTAAAAAACCTGGGCATGACCCAGGTTTTTTTTACTCTATTCTGAAGCCGCTTGCTGTGGCATCGCGTTTAATAAGTTTTGGTTAAACGTATGGAAACGATTTATAGCTGAAACTAAATCAGGTATTTGTACATCTTTCATTTCACTAATAATACCTGCAAGCAATGTATTGTAGTCATCTCCAGCGCCTAAGGTATTCTCGGCATTTTCGAACGTAGACATCATCTTTTCTAGATACTGTGCTATTGGGCTTACTACATTACCGTATTGGTTTTCAGCCTCACCTTCTTCACTGTAGTGCTTTACGTTCTCATAAGCCTTGACCATTTCGGTTTGTGTAGTGCGGTTTAACTGCAACGCATACCCAACTAACTCTTTGTCATCGAAACCTAAATTCAACGCTTGTTCGAACGCCTTATCCATATCCCCGCTATAAAAGGTATCGGCTAAGTCTTGTGCTTCACCCACAAGGTTTGCAATAGCTGTCATTTCATCTTCGTCTATTTCACCCTTTAACAAAAAGCTGATGCCACTTCGCTCAAAGTATTCATATTGAGATGACTGCTGCGCCACAACTGAATCTGTATTCGAACTAGACGCTTCAGCATCGTCATTCGCGGGTATATATAGCGAAGCCTGACTAGCAGCACTAAACTGTCTGATACTTTCAAAGCTAAGGTTTACTTCATCCCCATCTTTGGTTCGAATGAGCAAGCTTCCTGATTTAGCATCAGATGCAGATACCGCGTTAAGCTCGCTCACACTCACTGGATTCGGATTGAAGATATTCTGTTCTAAATCGTTAATGCCGCCGTCTATCATTTCACGGCTACGAGTAACACCTTCTTCAATCTCATCATTCATAAAACCTTCGAGATCTTTTTCAGCCATAGCGAAGCCACGACTTACGCCTTCACGGGCCTGACCAAATAACCCTTTTAGGGTATCGTCATCCGCACCACCATCAGCGGCACCTTGAATGACTCCGGTCACGAACCCAAGTACATTACGGGCAACTTTTTCGAAATCGAATAAGCTTTTATTTTCTTCGCCGTCTTCAGACTGCTTGCTTTCATTAGGGCGCTTACCATCAACAACCACATTTTGACTTAAGCTACCACTGAAGACCTTTAAGCCGATACTGGTCTGCGTGCTATTCACGGTGACCGTTGCTGAATGCTGTTTGGTAAACTCGGCTGCTTGCTGTAAGCCTTCCTGTTGAAGCTGCTTCTTTATAGCTTCATTCGGGTGAACCGATGCCTTTTCATCCACTTTCTGGTCGCCCATGAAAGCCTTAATTTGACTCACGTTCATAATTTGATCCTCACTATCCTCAATCAAGTTATCGGCACCAATCACGTATTGTTTAATTTTAATACGAAATTTTTGCTTCTGTGAGTTTTATCCGTTGCACATATAATATAAGGCACTACAATTCGCAGCCTTATTTAAATGATGTTCGGAGAACCACATGACAACCACCACTGCAAAAGACTATCAAGCTCAACTCGATGAGAAAGTGGATCGGTTAGGTACTCTTCTTACGCCGTTTAACGTACCGAGTCTGTCGGTGTATCCGTCTAAACCTGAAAACTACCGTATGCGGGCTGAGTTTCGTGTATGGCACGACGGTGACGATCTTTATCACATCATGTTCGATCAAGGTTCTAAAGAGAAGTACCGCGTAGATACATTTCCACCGGCTAGTGAAACCATTAACAAGGCAATGCAGCAATTAATTGATTATTTAAAGCCAAACGAGCTGCTGCGCAAAAAATTGTTTCAAATTGATTATCTAACTGGATTATCCGGTGAATTGGTTATTAGCTTGCTGTATCACAAGCCACTAGATGACGAATGGGAAGCACAAGCTGAACTACTTCGCACCTTTTTAGCTACCCAATTTACGGCTGTGAGTATTATTGGGCGAGCTCGAAAGCAAAAGCGCATTGTAGGGAACGACTTTATTATAGAGCGACTACCTATTAACGGCCGTGAGTTTGAATTCAAACATATTGAAAATAGCTTTACCCAACCTAATGCAGAAGTAAATTGCAGCATGATTGAATGGTCACTTGAATGCTCTGCTCCCCTAACTGGGGATTTACTAGAAATGTATTGTGGCGCCGGAAACTTCTCGATGCCATTGGCGGTTCACTTTGACAATGTGATAGGAACCGAAATAGCAAAGCCATCGGTACAAGCGGCGCAATACAATATTGCGGCAAACCACTTAGATAACGTGAAAATTGTGAGGTTGTCGGCTGAAGAGTTTACCGAAGCAATGAACGGGGAACGAACCTTCTCTCGTCTAGAAGGTATCAACTTAACTGAATACAATTTTACCACTGTATTGGTTGACCCACCCCGAGCAGGCTTAGACGTAGATTCATTAAAAATGATTCAAGGGTACGATAATATTATCTATATCTCTTGTAACCCTGAAACCTTAGCTGAAAACTTAAGCCTGCTTTGTGAAACTCATGAAATAGCAAATGCGGCACTGTTCGATCAATTTCCATTCACCCATCATATAGAAGCGGGTGTGTTACTTACTAAAAAGTAACGAGCTGTATTTTGCAAATGGATTTGCAGCAACTTTAGATTTTAACGCTTAAGATGCGTCGGAAGATGTCTGTGATGCAAGCTTCGACATTGCGCCCAATTGCACGAAACGTAATTGGGCTTTAACCCTTTCGCCAATTTCTATCTTCAACTTAGTATCAGCTTCTAACGCTTCTGCACCAGCACTGAATACCAATCTAACCATCGCATCAGCTTGAAGCTGCGCAATATTGTACTCCACGCCTTGTTGCTCGATGATGTAATCGGTTAGCTCTTCAATAAAATGCTGAATTTCGCGAAAAACCGCCATTCGGTATGCAGCTGACGTGCCTGTATGTTCCCGCAACAATAATCGAAATACATTTTTGTTAGCAGAGATGAACTCCATGAAGGTTTCAACTGACGTGTGAATTACGCCGCCACCTGAAGCAATTCTACGGCGAGCCTGGCGCATTAACTGGCGAAGAGCTAACCCAGCTTCATCCACCAGCGTGAGCCCTAATTCATCCATGTCTTTAAAGTGTCGGTAGAAGGACGTTGGCGCAATGCCTGCTTCTCGAGCAACTTCACGTAAACTAATAGCAGACAAACTGCGATTTTCATCCAGTAATAGGAATGCCGCATGAATGATATTTTGGCGGGTTTTAAGCTTTTGTTCCTGACGAGTCACAATAGTACCAGTTTGTTAGTCTTCACTAGTCTATCGCATGAGTGCCTATGGGGAGAAGCTTAAATTAATTCGGCTCTAGGCATAAACGCTATTAGCACTTACTCATTATTATCTCCATAGCGTTTTATAGTAACTGTTGTTACTGTACATTCAACTCTTAACAAGTTGTTAACTATGTAGCCGCTATTCTCCTGTAAGGCATTACTGGGACTTTATCAGAGTGAATAGCCAGAATTAATTTATCTCATTATTTCCTGTGGGAATGATGGACTATGGGGTTATAGGACTATCGGCCTACATGAACAAAAATAGCTGACCCAATAATGAAAAAAAGTATTCAGCCCTACGTGCTACGGTTCATTTCGAGTAACACGCTACTAAGTATTAAACGCCGCTATTATACTTGTGCACGCTTTTTTAAGCGTGGTGTACCTAAATTAGAAATTTTCATAAAAGTAGATGACCCCTACTCATTCCTACTTGTTCAAGCATTACCGACACTCGAAAAAAAGTATCGCGTAGCCATTACAGCTCGCGTCATTATCAATTCAGATCCCGTGATGTTTCCTGAATTAACTATGTGGAATAAGCATTCAATTAATGATGCGATGCATTTAGCCAACGTTTACCATCTTCATTTTCCGTGCTCTGCTACTGAGATTACCCACGAAGCTCGCTCAGTTTTTACTGCGTCCTGTGCCGTTCAGCAAAAAATAGATGAAGGCGCTTCATGGACAGGCATTGCTGAATTGCTACTTGCCTATTGGAAAGGTGACCATATTGATGCCTCGTCTAGCATTGATGAGGCGGCATTGGAAAAACGCTTTGAAGCACACCTACATCAGCTTTCCTCGAAAGGTCACTATCTGCCCGCCACGATTTTTTACGATGGTGAATGGTATTGGGGTGTAGATAGGCTTGATCACTTAGAACGTCGACTTATTGATGAAGGCTATGGCATACAACCCAACCCTCAAATCGAATTTGATAAAACCTATACTTCGCTATTACAGCCTCTCAACTTTACTCAAGAGAAGGAAAAATACAGTGAGCCCTTAACCCTGTTTTGGTCTGCCCGTAGCCCCTATTCTTATATTGCGTTGCTGCAGGCCGTAAAACTAACCACACACTATGGCATCCCCATTGAAGTAAAACCTGTATTGCCGATGATGATGCGTGGGTTATATGTTCCCCCTAAAAAAGCCATTTATATTTTTCTAGACACAAAACGCGAGGCACAGAAACTGGGGATTAATTATGGGTTTCTAGCTGATCCGTTAGGTGAAGGTGTAGAGCGATGCTATGCGTTGCTAGCCTATGCTCGGGCGAATAATAAATACCTAGATTATTTACTCTCGTTTGCGAAGTCGGTAAATGCACACGGTGTTAGAGCAGATACAGACAGCGGAATGGAAAAAATAGTAGAAGACGCTGGGCTATCTTGGCAGGAGGCAAAGCGACACTTAGCCAATACTGACTGGAAAAATGAGGTCACTGCAAACCAATCGGACATTTACCAAAACGGCAGCTGGGGTGTGCCCGTTTTCAGATATAAAGATATTCAGGTATGGGGCCAAGATAGGTTATTCGTTATAGAAGATGTCATTCGACAAAACCTTACCCTGCATAAAGTAGCCCCTATTGATAAAGCAATGCATGACATTCGCCAAGCAGTAGGTAGTTCACAAGATGAATGAAGTGGACAATTAAACTAACTGGCACCAGGTAGAGTTCAACAATATGAAGCAATCGTTATGACGCAATCCTCACGAAGCAAAATACTGTAAGACTGCCAGATATGGGTCACAGTCCCCAACTTGAAGCGGCTACCGATATTAGTAATTCAATAATTTCCTTTATAAACAGCGATAAGGCTCCCTAAGCATAAAGTGTAGTAGGCAATTTCTTGAAGCTTACTATAATTAAAGTTTACACACGTAAGCAGAACTTCTGTCCATTCTGCTTGCCTGATGAGCAATAAAACGATAAATTAGCGCACAGTTGTAAGCTGAGTTGTAGAAAATGAAAAAACCACCTCTTATCCTGACGAATGTCTTAGTGTTCATAATTACCGGCGCCATCGCCTTTATTGGCGTACCTGTATGGGTTATCAATCATGGAATTGATTGGGCCGAAATAGGCACTGCGATCTTCTTATTTTATTTCACTGGTATGTCAATTACTGCCGGTTACCATCGTCTTTGGTCACATAAAACCTATGATGCGAATATTGTCGTGCGCGTAATACTTGCCATCGGCGGCGCAATGGCATTGCAAAATAGTATTTTGCACTGGAGCTCAGATCATAGAATTCACCACCGTCACGTAGATGACAACGACAAAGACCCTTATTCAGCAAAGCGCGGTTTGTGGTTTGCACACATTGGTTGGATGCTTCGCGAGTATCAAGAAAAGCGATATGACGACTACAGAAACTGTAAAGACTTGCAGAAAGATAAAGTGGTTATGTGGCAACACAACTACTACCTGCCAATCGTTCTTGCTGCTAACTTTGGCGTTACTGGCTTTTTGGGCTGGTTAAATGGCGACATCCTAGGCATGATTTTAGTGGCTGGTGTACTACGCTTAGTACTTGTTCACCATGTTACTTTCTTCATTAATTCCCTCGCGCACTTCTGGGGAAACCAGCCGTATACTGATGCAAATACGGCCAGAGATAACGGTGTACTAGCATTCTTCACTTTCGGCGAGGGTTATCATAACTACCACCATATTTTTGAATACGACTATCGTAACGGTATTCGTTGGTATCAGTTTGATCCAACAAAATGGTTAATCCGCGGGCTTTCTTACGTGGGGCTTACGCACAACCTGCGTCGTGTACCTGAAGAGCGTATTGAAAAAGCGAGAGCGGCGATGCAACTGCAACGTGCTAGCGAACAGGTCTCTGTATTACCGAATGCAGAAGAGCTCATGCACACCATTGAGCAAGAGTATGAGCTACTTATGCAACGTATGTCTGATTACTACGCGGCGAAAAAGCGTTTGATGAAAGTAAAACAAAAATCACTCAAACGTACCATAGAAGGCTTAGAGCTTACCTATAAGTATAAAGAGCTTAAGCATGCGTTCGCTGTACAAAAAGAAAAGTGGCTTCAGTTACAGAGTCTATCGCTTCAAGCCGCATAAATTGTTGGCTCCAGCTTAGGGACTACTGACATTTGATGTACAGTAAAGGTCCACACCCTCTATACTATTTTAAAAACCCACATGCGCTTTGCTCATGTGGGTTTTGTTTATTTGGCGATTAGCACTAGAGTTAGAGTTACAAACCCAGTAACGTAGAATATTAGTCATTGTTATTTTACGACAAGCGCGGCCACTCAAAAATAGGATGTAGTTATGGCGACAAAGCAAAAAGATAAACCAGCAACCCCTTCTTACCAATACGATGCCATTGTTATAGGTACAGGACCTGGAGGCGAAGGTGTAGCCATGCAATTGGCTAAAGCTGGCAAAAAAGTCGCCGTAATAGAAAGGTACGAAGCCGTGGGAGGTGGGTGTACGCATTGGGGCACTATTCCATCTAAAGCGTTAAGGCATTCAGTAAGCCGCTTAATTGAATATAATAGCTCTCCCCTTTTTGCTGATAACCATGTAAGCAGAAGCCTCACATTTGCAGAAATAATGCGTCATGCCAGTGGGGTCGTAAAAAGTCAGACCCGTCTTAGATCGTCATTTTATGATAGAAACCGCGTTAACTTGTATCATGGTGAAGCCAGTTTCCTTGATGCCAACACCTTACAAATTGTCCGTGATGATGGTTCGAAAGATATTTTAACAGCAGCACAGATTGCTATCGCTACTGGCTCTCGCCCTTACACGCCACCCGATATCGATTTTGATCACCCTCGTATTTATAACTCCGACACGATTTTATCTCTTGATCACGATCCTAAATCCATCATTATTTACGGCGCTGGGGTTATTGGATCGGAATATGCCAGTATCTTTCGCGGCATGGGCGTAAAAGTTGACCTCGTGAATATGCGAGACAGACTTCTGTCTTTCCTTGATACCGAAATTTCAGATGCGCTAAGTTACCACCTTTGGAACAACGGCGTACTTATTAGGCATAACGAAACTTATAAGTCGGTGGAAGGTAAAGAAGACAGCGTAGTGTTGAACTTAGAGTCTGGTAAACGAATGAAAGCTGATTGCTTGTTATTTGCCAACGGTCGTACCGGTAACACTGACATGCTGGGTTTAGAAGCCATTGGCTTAAAAGCAGATAATCGCGGGCAACTCAGTGTGAATGAGAAATACCAAACCCAAGTAGATAACGTTTTCGCTGTAGGGGATGTTATCGGATACCCAAGCTTGGCGTCTGCCGCATACAATCAGGGCCGATTTGCCGCTGAAGCCATGTTAGGGGCAACAACACACACCGCATTAGTGGCTGACATTCCCACTGGCATTTATACCATTCCAGAGATTAGTTCGGTGGGTAAAACAGAACAAGAGCTTACCGCCGCAAAAGTGCCTTACGAAGTGGGTAGAGCCCAGTTTAAGCATTTGGCTCGTGCGCAGATTGCGTCAACACAGGTGGGTAGCTTAAAAATTCTGTTTCACAGAGAAACGAAGAAAGTTTTAGGTATTCATTGTTTTGGAGAACGTGCATCTGAAATTGTGCACATTGGGCAGGCGATTATGCAGCAAAAAGGCGAAGGAAATACCATCGACTACTTTGTTAATACAACCTTTAATTATCCCACCATGGCCGAAGCTTATCGCGTAGCAGCAATAAATGGACTAAATAGGATATTTTAAGGAAATTTGGGCACAAAAAAACCGGCACTTGATGCCGGTTTTTTTTAGTGCGATTAATCTCGGTTTGCAGCCAGAGTATTTAGCGCTGAAAGCGCATCTCTATGTGCTACGATATCGATCTGCATCTTTTCTTGGTCGAATGTCATTGTTGCAATTGCGTAGTCTCCAAGACTTTCGCTGGCAACGTTGACCAAATCAGTTTGTGCATCACGGAAATGAATGTTGTTGTTGATGTTCTCAGCTATACATTCATTATTCAATTCGAACGATTTTGCGTCCATACAATCGAAAAGCTGGTTTTCGCCAGAGCCCGCATGCGCAATACCAAAGACGGACATTAAGGTTAATCCTAGTACTACTTTACGCATGGTTTTTCTCCTGTTCAGCAGTTCATTACTGCGATGATCCAATAATAATGTATATACGTTTTAATGTCAAATCGGATCACGTAAATATGACAGCAATATTACAAAGTGAAATATTATGAGAAATTTGCCAATTATTTTTGAGGATTTAGTAAAAGAGGCGAAACAGTGTTCATTGTGTATTGAACACCTTCCCTATGGCGTGAACCCAATTTTCTCAATTGGGCCACAGGCAAAAGTTGTGCTAATTGGTCAAGCGCCCGGCCTGATCGCACATCAAAACACAAAAGCCTTCAGCGATAAAAGTGGTGAAAGGCTAAGGCAGTGGTTACACATCGATACTACAACGTTTTATGATGAAAACAAATTAGCCATTATGCCTATGGGGTTTTGCTTTCCAGGCTACAAAAATGGGGCCGATGCGCCGCCTAGAAAAGAATGCGCGCCCACTTGGCACGAGAAGATGTTACACGCCATTCAACCAGAATTAATTCTACTTGTCGGTAGATATGCTCAGCAATACTACTTACCTAAGTACCGAACATTAACAGACGCTATAAAGAACAATTGTGACGAGAAGTTTGCTGTGCTGCCCCACCCGTCTGGTAGAAACAACCGCTGGCTTGCACAGCATCCTTGGTTTGAAACTGAATATTTACCCCACGTGGTAGAGCGCTTAACACCACTACTTGAGTGAAACGTTAGTTCACGTCTTTTTGGGACACGAGGTAATCCATCAATTCATTAAATGGCATGGGTTTAGCATAAAAGAAGCCTTGCGCTTCATTACATCCTAATTCAATCATATACTCAGCTTGCTCTTTGGTTTCAATCCCTTCAGCAATAGTGAGTAGCCCTAGTTTGTTTCCTAAGGTAACAATAGTCTCAGCAAGCACAGCGCTTTTACCGGGCTCAATATCACGAATAAACGAGCGATCTACTTTAAGCCTGTCTAATGGAAGTTGCTGCAAGTAACTCATAGACGAAAACCCCGTACCGAAGTCGTCTATTGCTATGGCAACACCATGCTCTTTTAACGTTCTAAGAGCATCTATCACAATTTGCGGTTCATCCATCACCACGCTTTCTGTTATTTCTAACTCGAGTAAACTTGGATCGCATTTAGATGTGCTAATAGTGCCAAGCACTTTATTAACAAACGACCTATCTCTAAACTGAGGCATTGATATATTTACCGCCACCCTTAAGTCGCCGAAGTTTGCCTCTTTTAAATCTCTCAATCGGTGGCAGGCTTCTTCAAGAACCCATTCACCAATATCAACAATAAGACCTGAATACTCTGCCAGAGGCACAAACACCGCGGGGGAAATATAGCCGTTGTTCCCATCAGGCCAACGTAGCAAACCTTCCATGCCAACGACTTTTTCACTGACCAAATCTACTTGCGGTTGGAACCACAACTCTAGCTTACGTGCCATGAAGTCGCTGCGTAAGCGGCGTATCATTTCTAGGCGCCACGTGGTTTTGTCTTCAATATCTTTAGCAAAATACTCGAAGTTGTCGCTTATGTTCTTTTTCGCGCGATTTAGGGCAATATTAATGCGCTTTAAAATTTCTAAGCCAATATTTCGTTTGTCATCGAGTTGACATAGCCCCATCGTCACGCTGACAGGCAAGGTGTGGTCGCTCACCTTAAACGACGATTGAAACAATGAATTAATATTGTCGGGGTTAACCACACTCGAAGGGCCAATAAGCCCAAACACATCCGCGCCAATGCGCCCAATTTTAACTGAGTCATCGAAGCACGCTTGAAACCTATCACTGATAGCACGCAATAGCTCATTTCCAGCTTCTTGGCCTAAACCATCGTTGATGTCTGAAAAATGATTTACATCAATAAGCGCAACTGAGCAGTTTTCGCAGGCAAAAATATGCGGCTTATCGAGCATATTGATAAATTCATTACGATTGGGAAGTCTCGTAAGCCAATCCCTAAAGGCTGCGTTTCTTAGTTGGTGAAACAAGTTTACGTTTTCGTAGCCTACCGAAATACTGGATAAAAACACTTCTAACAAGCTTTTATCTAGGTTAGTAATTTCACTTACCATATTTACGTAAACTGCCGCTTCAAACCCAGAACGGTTTATATACAGCACAGATGAATCAGATTCGAAAATATGACGTTTAAGGCGAAGACAGCGACCTACTTGCTCGACAATTTCACTGTTATTAATGTTATCGATAGACTCATTAATAAAAGAAGCATATTCGCCTGCGGCCCCTAAGATATACACACCGTTGTCGTCTTTATCGAGAACCGAACCAGCTCTAGCACAAACAAGGCCCTCAGCATCTAATCCAATCAACGAGCTAATTTGAGTAACAACCCCTTCGCAAAACCCTTTTACCGAATGCTCTTCAAATAAATTGGCCGACGATGTAATGATTTTTTCTAAACCAATACGGTTTTGATTGATTGTCATTATTTGCTGATAAGAGCGCAGAGAAGAGATAACCGTCGTCATCAGTTTGGCGCGGGTAAGCTCTGTCTTTGTTTTGTAATCGTTAATGTCGTAAAGCTTAATCACCTCTTCTTCAGGTGCATAACCAGGTTGCCCTGTTCTTAAAACAATACGTGGTTCGGTTAGCCCCATGGATTCCCGGATATAACGCACTACATCGAAACCGGCGTCATCAGTTTCCATGACAACATCCAATAAAATGATAGCTATCGTTTTACCGTAATCGTGCAGAAGTGTTTTGGCTTCTTTAGCCGAATAAGCATGAAGGAAATTAAGTTTTCTATCATTAACAATAAGGTCGGAGAGTGCGAGTCGCGTAACGGTATGAATTTCCTCATCGTCATCGACAATAAGAATATTCCATTCTTTATAAAAAGTAGTATCGATATCAGAACTTCCATCATCATCTAAGAAGATAAGTTCATCGTTATCGTAATCCGTTGCCGACATAACTGCTTATACCCTCGTCACTGATTCATACATACTTTTTTGCCTGTATGCTGTTTATCAGAATTGCTAAATCGATACTGCAATGCAATAGTGGTAACCTATTGTTCATGCTTTGAATGGCAATCTACATATTAAAATGAAGATAACCCCTGATCCTTATACTAGTTCACTTCCTAAGACCAAGCGCCCTACTGAACCAACGCCGGCTAGCCGTAACGACAATCCAAACCAAAGTGCGACTCAAAATGTGCAACAAGATACACCGACGCATTTTGTACGGCAAAAGATACTCTCTTGGTTCTCTCGTGTCGGCATTTCTCCTTCAATGGCGAAAGATCCTAAAAGCCAACGCAACACGTTAGAACGAAGAAAGCAGATAATAGAATTACAAAAAGCTGCAAACCTCCAAGCTGTATTAAATATAGCACTAAATGTCAACATAACCGAATCTGAAAACGATGGACTTGATCCAGATTGGTTTTTTGCCTTCAGCAACATGGCAGAAGAGATCCACAGCCCGGGAATGCAGGAACTTTGGGGCAAAATTTTTGCCGTTGAGGTAAGTAAACCCGGCAGCTTTTCTCTTCGTAGCTTACAAATGCTGAAATTGCTTACTCACAGAGACGCAAAAGTATTTGCGAAGGCTGTCAGTATTGCCAGTAGACGGCAACACGATACTATCCCTCGTATATTAGTCGGCTTTCATAGAAAAAAAGGCATACTGTCTTTTTTCAAACGTGCGGTGCCGGAACAGCTCAACTTAGCCTCTGTCGGCCTTTCCTACCCCGATTTGCTGGCCCTTCAAGATATGAAGCTACTTTATGCTAGCGAGATAGAAAGCGGTGAATATACAGAAGGCCAACAAACAAGATGGCGCTGTGGTGCCGAGCAGTTCACATTAGAAAGCAAGCAGCCAGGTGTGGCCTTAGTATATTTTAAGTTTACCGCGGTAGGTGGCGAACTTTATAAGCTCGTACCAAGAAAACAAAACCCTACTTACCTATCGGCTCTTAAGGACGTATTAAGCGAAGTCTTCAATATTCATTAACCCGTCGTATTAGCACCGCTTTTTTTCAGACCTGCTTTTCATCTAGCGGTTTCTGTATGCTAGACGAGCGGGTGACAGCTTAAATACCGTCACCAAACTCGTGCAATCCACACTCTCGCTTAAGCCCGAAGAAACGAGTATCTTGTTCACTCATGCCTTCTTGCAATGATTGCGTGGTATGCCAATCGCCAATAGATACATAGCCTTCATCCCACAAAGGATGATAAGACAGACCATGCTCTTTCAAATAGTAGTGCAGATCTTTGTTGCTCCAATCAATAATAGGATAGAGCTTAAACTGACTGCCTACCTTTTGAAGCACAGGTAATTTGCCGCGGGTATCAGATTGGCTGCGGCGTAAACCGGCAAACCATGTACCTGCGTTAAGTTCTTTCAAAGCACGCTGCATAGGTTCAACCTTGTTCATTCGGTTGTACTGCTCAATGCCTTCAACACCTTGTTCCCACAATCGACCAAAGCGAGCTTCTTGCCACGCAGATGAAATATCTGCGTTATACACGTGCAAGTTTAGATTCAATGCGTCTTTCAGCTCGTCAATAAACTTGTAAGTTTCAGGAAACAAATAGCCAGTATCCGTTAATACTACGGGAATATCTGGCTTAGCTTGGGTAAGCATGTGTAGCATAACCGCAGATTGGGCACCAAAGCTTGATGACACAATGTGACTGTCAGGTAAGTTTTCAAGCGCCCACGCAACGCGGGCTTGAGCACTCATCTCTTCTAGTTCAACATTGATATCGGCAAGGGCTTCCTTGCTGATATCAAATGCTAACGGACTGCTATTAATTAGCGTCGAATTACTCATAAAAGTCTCTAGCTGAATCGACAACGGGCGCGACAATTTCAGCGCGAATAACATAATCACCGAACGATTCGTTACCGCTACGCTCTTTCGCCCACTTGCCAATTAATGAATCAAGTTCGGCCATAATTTCTTCTTCACTGATGTTTTCACGATACATCTTAGGAATACGGGTTCCTTCACGATCGCCACCTAAGTGGAAGTTATATTTACCTGGGCCTTTACCCACTAAACCAACTTCGGCCAACATGGCACGACCACACCCATTCGGGCAGCCCGTTACACGGAAAATAATACTGTCGTCCGCTAAACCATGCTTCGCTAGCAAACCTTCAAGTTCCGTTACCGCATCAGGCAAATAGCGCTCTGCTTCTGCCATTGCTAATGGGCAGGTTGGCAAGGCAACACAAGCCATAGAATCAAGACGCTGATTTGAAGTCTCTGGCGCAATAAGTCCGTGCTCACGGGCCAAGGCTTCAATCTTTTCTTTATCTTCTGCTGGTACACCCGCAACAATCAGGTTTTGATTCGCGGTTAAGCGGAAGTCGCCAGTATGAATTTTTGCAATTTCAGCACACCCTGTTTTCAAGGTTTTGCCCGGATAATCTAAAATTCGGCCGTTTTCAATAAATAACGTTAAGTGGTATTTACCGTCAATACCTTCAACCCAACCGAAGCTATCGCCACGGGTTGTGAATTCATATGGACGAGTGTCGCCAAAGGTCACGCCTGCACGCTTCTCTACTTCGGCTTTAAAGTTATCTACGCCAACTCGTTCTAACGTGTATTTGGTTTTAGCGTTTTTACGGTTAACACGGTTACCCCAATCACGCTGAGTAGTTACCACTGCTGCAGCTACGGCTAACGTGTCATCCAAACCAATAAAACCAAAGTCACTGGCTTTACGTGGGAAAGTGCTCTTATCGCCATGTGTCATGGCAAGGCCACCGCCTACTAGTACGTTAAAACCAATAAGCTTGCCGTTTTCGGCAATAGCTACAAAGTTAAGATCGTTCGCGTGAACATCTACATCGTTTTGTGGTGGAATAACCACGGTGGTTTTAAACTTACGGGGTAAGTAATTGTCACCTAATATTGGCTCTACTGGCTTTTCAGTAGTTTCTACTCTTTCACCGTCTAACCAAATTTCAGCATAAGCACGGGTTTTTGGAAGTAAGTGCTCGCTTATCTTCTTAGCCCATTCATAGGCCTCAACGTGCAAAGCAGACTCAACCGGATTAGAGGTACAAAGTACGTTTCGGTTTACGTCACCAGCGGTGGCAATAGAGTCGATTCCTGCTTTATTCAGCATTTGGTGCATCGACTTGATTTTCGGCTTTAATACACCGTGAAACTGGAACGTTTGACGGGTAGTAAGACGAATGCTGCCGTACATAGTGTGATCGGCGGCAAACTTGTCGATAGCTAACCATTGGTCAGGGGTAATCACGCCACCCGGTAAACGGGCACGTAGCATTACGTTGTGCAATGGCTCTAGTTTTTGCTTAGCACGCTCGGCGCGAATATCGCGGTCGTCTTGCTGATACATACCGTGGAAGCGAATAAGTTGGAAGTTATCCGCCGTAAATCCACCGGTTAAATCGTCTTTTAAGTCGGTTTCGATAGTGCCACGTAAGTTATTACTTTCACGCTTTAAGCGCTCGTTGTCAGCCAGTTTGCCCTCAACGATAAATGGTGATTTTTCATTGCTCATTAATAGACATCCTTCTGGTAACGTTTCGCTTTGCGTAATTCAACTAAGTACGCTTTAGCATCGGCTTCTGATTTTTCGCCGTACTGTTGCACAATACTAATAAGTGCATTTTCCACATCTTTGGCCATGTAGGTTGCATCGCCACACACATAAAAATGTGCACCTTGCTGAAGCCATTCGTACACTTCTTTACCATGCTCAAGCAAACGGTGTTGCACATAAACTTTCTCTTCTTGGTCGCGAGAGAAAGCCAAAGTAATCTTATCTAGTAGGCCGTCTTTCACGTAACCTTGCCATTCCACTTGATACAAGAAGTCTTGGGTGAAATGCGGGTTACCGAAGAACAACCAGTTCTTACCTTCAGCCTCTTGAGCATCACGCTCTTGCATAAAGGCTCTGAAAGGGGCAATACCCGTACCTGGGCCAACCATGATAACCGGTGTATTTCCATCTTCAGGTAAACGGAAGTGATCGTTGTTTTCAACAAACACGTCTACTTCACCGTTTTCTTCTAAATATTCACATAAGAAACCAGATGCCCCGCCTTGGTGGCGATGACCAAAGGCTTCATAATCTACGTGAGCTACCGTTAGGTGAACTTCGTCTTCAACTTCGGTTTGGCTAGACGCAATAGAGTATAAGCGCGGTGTTAGCGGTCGAAACGCTTCCACTAGTTGCTGAGCAGTTATACTGCCCGGATGGTCACGCACAATATCAATCAATTGACGCTCGGCCATGTAAGTGCGCAGTTTTGCTTTATCTTCCATCATCGCGGCTAAGCTTTCAGAGCCGGTAGCCACTTGATAGGCTTTAATGAAGTTAGGATAGCTAAGCGTAAGCTCAAGCTTGCTGGTTAATGCTTCTCGCAACGTCAGCGTTGCATCAGCAACCTTCACTTCTGCATCGCCATCAAGAGAAAGTGTATCTATAAATGCATTAACAAGACTTGGCGCGTTTTTAAACCACACGCCTAATGCATCACCCGCTTTGTAGGTAATACCAGAATCTTCTAGGCTAATTTCAATATGGCGAATGTCTTTTACTGAATCACGGCCTGTAATTTTCTGAGCATCAAGCAAGGTCGCGGTAAACGGTGCTTTTTTGGTATACGCTTGTTCAGGTGCGCCTTGCACGGCTGAGCCAGTTTGCACTGCTTGGGCAACAGGCGCTGACGCTGTAAAGTCATCCTTAAGAGAAGCGATTAAGTCATTCAGCCACGTTTCAGCTTGCGCTTCATAATCAACATCGCAATCGGCACGTGCAACTAACTCGGTACCACCAAGCTTGCCTAAGCGTTCATCGAAGTCTTTGCCCGTTTGGCAGAAGAATTCGTAGCTACTATCACCTAACCCTAACACCGCGTACTTAGTGTTGCTTAACTTAGGTGCTTTTTTACCGCTAACGAATTCATGCAACTCGATGGCATCATCTGGCGCATCGCCTTCACCATGGGTGCTAACAAAAAGCGCAACATGGGTTTCAGCTTTAAGCGAACGAGGCTTGTAATCTGCCATGCTAACTAACTTAGAGTTAAAGCCCGCTTCTTCCGCTTTAGCCTGACACTGTTGAGCCACGCCTTTCGCATTACCGGTTTGTGAACCGAATAAAATGGTAAGCGTGGGAGCATCAGTCTGCGCTGGTGCTACTGCACCGGCTGCAGTTGGCGCAACGGCGCCGCCTTGTGCTGCGGCCATACCGGCAGCATAGCCACTGATCCAAGTCAGTTGGTCGCGGTTTAACCCAGATATCGCTTGGGTAATTGCATTGAACTGTTGTTCGTTTAGTACGGCACCAGTAGCCGATGGATTGTTCGATTGTTGTGACATAATTCTTTAGCCTTAATTCGATGGGCATAAGGCTAACGGCTTTCTAGAAGAAGAGAAAAGAATAAATGAGACTTTTTTATTACTGAAAGTGATTAAGAGTGTGTTTTGGAGTATAAACACGCTATTTTCGATGATAACACTACCAGTAAAGTTGATTTTTGGTAGCTTCCCTAAAAAAATTTTAGATATCAGCGCCTAAAATTAAGCACAAACCTAAAGTGTTTTAAGCAAATTTTAAGGTGTAAGCTAACTTTCTGAAGGAAAAGAAAAAGCACCTAAGCAATTAATAAATAAAGGGCTTTATGCTTAAATTCACAAAGACTAGCATGTGGAAATATGTTGTAATCAATCAAATTTTCTAATTGCTACATTATGTCCCAACTTCCGTTTTTTAGATCAACCACTTCGTTAATCATTCTGTTCTTTCTTAGCGCAATTTCATCTAGTCATGACAACACATTTAAGCACTCAGATGTGCCATTGAATCAAGAGCGGCACAAAGATGACATTGAGGAACAAAAACATGACGAGCATGCAGAGCACGACGAACATCCTCTACTGTTACCTAGCCGAGCGGCTAGTGGGCAGTGGACTACTGATATATGGTCTCGCAACGATGGCTTCATTGCCAATGCAGGAATAAGAGTTAAATTTGGCCACTAGTGCAATAGTACTAATATAAAAAAGCAAAAAAACCGACACATGTCGGTTTTTTTGTTTATCAGGTAGATGTTGGCAACAATTAGAAGTGAACTTCTAATCCTGCAAACGCGCCATCAAATTCCATGTCTGCATAGATATCGTCAAGATCTTCAATATCCACCGTCACTTTGCGATAGCCCACCTGAAGGGTCATATCAACCGCGAGACTTTCTATAAATGAGTAAGTCACTGCTACTTGGTAGTCGCTTAGTTCGTGATCGTCAAACGACAAGTAGCTACCTTCAGCGTAAGCCGCTAACCCCGTAAACGGCAAGCCTACTTGCACTTTCGAGTACACCATTGGCACAACACCTGAGAAATCACCCGAGCCTTGCGTATCGCTGGCCGTATCATAAACTGAAAACGCGCCATCGATATACTTGGCATTCAAGCCCACATCGAAACTAATTAAGTCGTTATCGAATAGCTCGTAATACAAAATAATATCTGTAGCGTCTAACTCAACAATGGTATCCACTTGACTATCGGCAGTGTACAAATCGCCGTCGAAGGTAAAGTTAGTATTTAGTGTAGTCGTGCCCGAGTTATCAAGGGTGGTATGCCCTATCTTCACGTTAGGCACAAATGGCAACGGGTGCTCAAATGCAACGTATAACGCAGTATTTGTTTCATCATCAAAATTGAAATCAGCAGTAGACGAACTATCGGCGAAACCACCTGTTGTATCCGTCTGCCAAACTTGTGCACCTGCGTACACTCCTGCAATTGTGTCTGCATGCGAAGATGCGGAGAAAAGAGCACAACCCACTAGGGTTGCCAATAGACACTTTTTCATTTGTTATCCTTGACTGAGAAGTTCTGAAAGTTCAATTAAAGCAGCGTTAGCGCGAGAAATATAGTTCGCCATCACTAAAGAATGGTTAGCCAGCATACCAAAGCCACTGCCATTTAGAATAACAGGACTGAACACAGACTGCTGAGTTGCTTCAAGCTCACGAATTATCTGCTGCAAGCTAACCAATGCGTTTTTATCTTCTAATACATCGTAGAATTCAACTTCTACCGCTTTAAGAAAGTGTAGTAGCGCCCACGTCGCGCCGCGCGCTTCATAAAAATTATTGTCTAATTTGAACCAACTGGTTTTAACCGTACGCTGCTGCGCTACCGAGGTAGACTGCTTCGCTTTCGAATCGCCGGCTAAATCTGTATTAATTCTTGCAGAACCAACACTGGCACTTAACCGCTGAGAATAGCTGCCTAAACGCTTTTCAACTTGCTTAAGCCACTCACGTAAATTATCAGCACGGGTATAAAATTGGCTGTCAGAATTTTGCGGGTTCGCAAGCTGATCGCGATAAAGTTTTAGAAGCTCTATGCCGTCTCGGTAACTAGACTCAGAAGACGGAAACATCCAGCTCTTATGATCCATATTAAATTTAGGATGCGCTTTAGTAAGATAAGGGTTTTCTAACGATTGAGATTGCGAACGGCTAAAGTCTTTACGCATAGAAAGCGCAAGGTCACGAATCATTTCCAGCGCGCCAAATTCGAAAGACGGCATATTGTCTAAGAAAACACCCGGCGGCATTACATCATTCGACAGGTAACCACCCGGTTTATCTAGCAAGGTTTCAGAGACATCAATCATAGTTGCAGTAAGCGTATAGCCGGCCACGTCTTCTGGATTAATATTTTGTGCTTGTTGCGCCACCCGCTTTTTAACGTCATAGGCGTCTGGTGCCATGCTCCAATACAGACCTATTAACCAAAAAATCAGAAACAACACTGCAATGACAATGGCTACTCGTTTTGTGCTAATTGATTTTCTCATATCAATGCCAACCTTCCTTTCAAATGACACAAAGCCGGACTTAACCGGCAATGTATAACTAATTATAAATACGCGAGAATTACTAAACCTTTATGACGGTTGCAGTTATATCACCATTTAACGACCTAATAACACAACTTAAATAAACTTATAATCATCATACAGGACGATTTAGGTGTTGATCACGCTTGGATTTGTCCTTAAATGCATAGATAAGTATAGCTAAAACAACGATTGGCCAAAACGCGCCAATGCCTGCAGCAAGTAATGCCAAGAACACCGCGCCTACAGCCAGCAATAGTGTGCCAAGAACACTGACTGCCACGACAAAACCCACTACCGCTAACAGAACCCCTATGACAGATAACGCAGCAAGGTTTTCCCAAGGACTAAGTAATTCATCTGACATCACGATATGCATGCCAAACCAATCGTCGATGACACTGCCTAAACAATTAACTAGGATCACAGCTAGCACAATGGCGATAAGAAAGTTTTTCATTACACTGCCCTTGGCAATAGCATGACAGCAGCAAAGTAAGAAATAACTGCAATAGCCGGCATACAAATGAGTGCTGCAGCTGCACCCACGCGAACCCATATGGGTTCTATCTCTAAGTGCCGTGCAACGCCTGCGCAAACACCTGAAATAACCGCGCTGTCTAAATCTCTATAAATACGTTTTTGTGATGGCATTTTCATTTTCATTTCCTCAAATTCATTTCAGATTGCTTAGGGTTGTACGGTAAGAGTGCGCAGGTACTAGCCTACGCCGCACTCCACATAATATTTACGCTACCTTTTTTTTCTTAAGTGCAGCCAGCTCATTCTCTATCGTTTCATCGGCTTCTAGGGCGTCGAACTCAGCGGCTAAAGAGGTAGCGCTGCCGCTATCCTTCGTTAGATCGTAGGCATCAACCTGCGCTTCTAGTGTGTCAATGCGCTGCTCGTAATGCTCAAAGCGCATCATGGCATCATCGATTTTGTTGCTGTTATCCACGCTTTTTACTTTAAGGCGCGTTTCTAACGTTTGTTTGCGGCTAACAAGCGACTTTTGCTTTTGCTTCGCTTCATTTAGCTTGCTATTTAAACGCCCAGTATCAACTTGGATCTTTTCGATAATTTCAGCCAGCTGTACCTGCTGCTGCTCTAACTGGCTTAGCTTGGCAACATACTTCTGCTTTTCAACCAACGCGGCCTTAGCCAATTCTTCTTTGTCGTTATTCATGGCAAGCTGCGCTTTATCCTGCCAACCGTTGATATCCTTTTCTGCTGATGCCATATGGCGAGCTAAGGTTTTCTGGTCGGCTAGGTAACGTGCTGCATCAGTGCGCACCTCAACCAAGGTCTCTTCCATTTCTTGAATAATGAGGCGAATGATTTTTTCTGGATCTTCAGCCTTATCTAGCATGGCGTTTAAGTTTGATTGCACGATGTCATTTATTCTTGAAAACATACCCATTGTTATTGCTCCGTTTCAGTGTGATTAATAACGTAGACTAGGCAGTGGCCATGCTACGGTTGGCGATTAACTATGCTGACACCAATCTTGTCGCTTACATCTCTTTGCTTATCAAATACATTACAATTGGCGTGCCAAATCAGTAAGATACTGTTTTTATTAATTAAAACTTAAAAATAAAAATAACTGGCGCTCCGCCACTTTCCTATAAACCAACTTTTTAGCAAATTTAACCACTCACTATTCGTCAATTTAACCAGTCACAAAATCAGCGTTACGTTTTAAAAAATTAAGGCAAAAAAAAACGACCTGATCAGGTCGCTTTTCATAAATAAGGTAGAGCCGCTGATGGCTTACTCAGCACGTGGAGATACTTCTTCAGTATCCGCAGATGATGTTACTGCAATATCGGTAACTTGTACTTTACCCATTGTAGATTCACCTTCTAACTCAAAGTGATATGCCGTATTTGCCACCGTTTGGTACACATTTGCTTTTACTTCGTTGGTTGTGATACTCACGGCGTGATCAACCATATTCGTCAATATTGACTGAAGGATTGATTCTTGCGCATTTGCGCCAGCGCTGAATAAAGTGATAGAAACGATTGATGCTGCTAAAAGTGAAGTTTTCATAATTTCCCTTGATGGTAATCACTGCAACAGCCCTTCGCTATTGCTTTGATTAATAGATAGCTAAACTCGTGCCATCTAGGAAAATTACGTTTAACCTATTGAATTTAAATAAAATAGAAGAAAGCATGACGCGCACGAAATTTCGAGCAAATTTCGTACAGCGCCAAGGTTTAGTCAAATTCATTAAGTGGTTTAGTGTATTTGACCACTTGCCGCCTTATTGTCCATTTAAGAAATATTATTTGCCGCTTTTTGCGCGTTGTAGTCATTGATTTCTTGCTGTGCTGACTCGACAGCTTCAAGCGCATTCATTAATAGATGAGGATCCGGAGACTTTCCGGTACCATTTTGGCTTAGGTAACGACGCCATATACGGCCACCCGCTTGACCTTGATATAAGCCAAGCATATGTCTAGCAACGTGCCAAGGCTTGAAATAAGGGTCGTCTTGGCGCGCGATACACTTCTCTATATATTGCTGCATCTTTAATACGACATCGCGGCGGCTAATGGGTTGAACTGAATTATCCCCAAAAATCTCGGCATCAACGGTAGACAGAATATAAGGATTAGCATAAACCTCCCTTCCGATCATTACTCCATCTACATATTTTAACTGCTCTTGAGCATCAGCAAGCGATTTGATCCCCCCATTTATACTAATTGAGAGCTCGGGATGAGATTCTTTTAGCATATGTACTCTAGGGTAATTAAGTGGAGGAATATCTCTATTCTCTTTCGGACTTAATCCTTGTAGCCAAGCTTTTCTTGCATGCACAATAAAAGTATCGCACCCAGCGGTAGCGACGATATCAATAAAACGAGCGAAATCTTTATACTCATCCATGTCGTCAATACCGATGCGGCATTTTACTGTAACAGGTATATCAACTTCAGCCTGCATAGCTTTAACATTATCTGCAACCACCTCAGGTTGCGCCATTAAACATGCGCCGAAGCTACCGTTTTTCACTCTATCAGAAGGGCAACCCACGTTAATATTCACTTCATCGTACCCACGCTCTTGCGCAAGTGCGGCACATTTAGCCATGTGCTCTGGGTTACTACCGCCAAGTTGCAGGGCTACAGGGTGTTCCTGCTCGTTAAAGCCGAGATAATCACCTTTACCATAAATAATCGCGCCAGTAGTTACCATTTCGGTATACAGCAAAGAATGCTTAGAGAGCAGCCGAAGAAAATAACGGCAATGGCGATCGGTCCAATCCAGCATTGGCGCTACTGAAATGGTGTGATGTGATAAAGCGGCGGTAGAATTCACTGTAACCCTATTTTTGATATTCAATATACATAAAAATTAAAATCGACTTAATGCTGCATTTTCTCTCTATTTTTAACCACTTCTTTATATCAAAGAGAATAGCGGTCAAGAGACGGGACAACATTCAACGCATACGCAGTTAAGTAATACGCCATTGTACCACTTCGAAAAGGCATAGAAACACTATGAAAAAGTTAAATATGATAGATATATGTTTTCATGAAAAAGAATTGGGCTTCGCGGGTAATTTCTTTTATTCGCGCACACTGAACAAATGAAGGGTGAAGGCGAAGAATCCCTACAAGATGAGAATGATGATGGTTGTTCGATTATATTTTTCGTAAGCTGAAAAAAGGGAGCCTAAAGCCCCCAATTATCAATGTTCTACTCGTTACGCAGAACCGACTTTAACGTCATCAAAATGCTTAAACGTTTCTTTGATTTTGTCTTTCTCATCGCTATTGTCGTAATGAGCTCCGACTAAAACAGCGCCTTCTTTTATAGCATCCTCGTAGAACTTCACTTCGTGTTCTGGAATAGCAAGACCTACCGCGCCACCGATAATACCTCCAGCTGCGGCACCAGCGCCACCTGAAGCAAGGGCTGCAACAATGGGGCCGCTGGCTAGGATTCCGGCACCACCGGTTGCTACAACGCCAACCGCGGCAAGACCACCAACAACAGCGGCAAGTACGCCCCCAGAGGATGCGCCTATAGCGACCCCTTCTGGTAACTTAGAATTTTCGGTTAAGGCAAAACTGTCTTTCGTAACAGACTCGTTAGCCATAAGCGAGATATTGGCGTCACTAAACCCTTTTTGCTCAAGCATAGTTATCGCAGCACTTGCCTCAGCAGGGTGTTTAAATAAACCTGTAATTACATCACTCATCGTTATCTCCTTCTATACAGAGCGTTAGTTGCAAAGAGCTATCTCACCCTTTACTTGGAATTCATTTGTTGCATTAGGAAACAGCAACCTTTAGGCCAATAATCGCCGTAATTTGCTTGGGACCCTGCTCACGCTAGGCTAAGAAGGTAGTTGGTAAGTAGAGACTACTTTTTCTTTGGGGTAATACTTGCTAGTAAGACAAGTATAACTTACTCACCTGTGAATCTAACTGAGTAAAAATGTCGTGAAAATACTAGCCGCTCCAGCGCTATCTATAAACTATGGCTGGCGTCAGGAGTAATGTGTCAATCTTGTCTATGAAACGACGACTTCTTGCTAGTCGTTTCTCAAATCAGAGTTTGAAAAAATATTGTAGTAGTAGGTTGCCGACCACGTAAGCATCATAAAACCCGTTAAAGATATTAGTGCTATCAACAGTCCCAATTCTTCTTTTAGGGCAGTAGAAAAACCGCCAAGGGTAGTGAAACTCAAGGCAGCTATTTGAATGAAGTCTGTACCATTAAGTGAAACGGGTTTTACAAAGCCCTCTAACCCTATTCCATTGTATGCAAAACTAAGAACTCCGCTGAACCAAATAATCTCGATAAGATGTATAACAAAAAGGCAAAGTACAACGGTAGTACTCATAAAGAAATGAGACGAAAAACGCTTGCTATGGTGGGTGACAGAGCGTAACGCCCAGTAGTGAAATATAATACTTACCAGTGCGCCGGAAAATGCAATTCCTATAGTAGTGAATATCAACATAAAGCCCTATGTCCTTCGCTTAAATCGTCCTCAAATTCTACTAACGCGGGGGCGCAGTTTATTTGACTAAACCAGTTTATTATTACTTTCTATCGCTCTTTTAAAAATAGGATCAGTGAATAGCTCAAAATATATTCTGTAAATTTGTCAAAGTGAATTGAAACCTTTTCATATCTTCGTTTAAAAACCATTAAAAAACTTTATATGTTTCAACAACCAACTTAGCAAACCCGAATCGGCACATGTATTGCTAACTCTCTTATACGGTTTTACATACAACTGCTAAATCCGGCTTAGTGGTAATCACCATCAATTTGAGCAGCTTCACTAGTCTAAATAGCGGTCACCTCGTCCGAGATGCAGAAGGCATAGACACAAAAGGGATTTAACTATGGTTTTTTTGAATACTTCACAGCTACATTCCGAAGTTAAGAAGTCGGAAAAGTTACTTCGGAAACTTCCTTATTGGCAAGTTTCTCAAAAACTGAGGCTTGAACTAAAACTTAAACAACTTAAGCATCAGTTGCGGAGCTAGGCGCGATGTCTTCTGACATGCCTCCACACGTATCTCGCACTCAGCCTTACAAAGTAACCGCTATTTTTGTTACTTATAATATGTTCGAGTCTGCGTTGAGAAATATTGAAAGGTTTCTGGCTGCAGTCCCTTATGGCAGAGTAATACTGGTTGACAATTCGTCCTCTGACTATAGAAAAAGGGAACGTATTGCTCAGAAAGTCATGTCACTACCTTCACTTTGTGAATTCGTAGAAAGCGATAAGAATTGTAGATTCCACGCTTATAATTTAGCTCTGAGCAAAATAACAGAGGGGCGTATCGTATTTCGGACCGATGACGATGTTTTTGATGAAAACGTTACTTCAGAGTTACTTGATAGCGCCTGGCAAGGCTTTGCAACTACCCCCCACGTATACGACGGTCAGATACAAACACCACAAGGTTTTCAACGTCCCCTTGAGACGTGTATTTTCGACTACCAATTTTTAAAGGAAGTGCTGCCATTTAAGCTTCAAGGGGGGGCGGATTGGTTATTACTACAGCGTGCTTTCAACATGCAATCTGTGTATGAAGCTCAAGATGTCATTCTGTACAAAGCGAAACATGGAAGGAATATGTAGTGAAGATTGCGCTAATTGCACACCCAAGGTTTCCCATTAGATCTCCTTTCCCCGGTGGGTTAGAAGCTTTTGTATCATCACTTATCGATTTCTACGCCGAGCATGCAGAAGTCACAGTTTATGCTCACCCTAAATCTGACATCCCCAGCCACGTAAAGTTTGTGACTTTCCCTTTCGACACGCTATCTCACGAAAAATACCCGGATCTGATAGAGAACGACTTTTTACTCAAAGTCATGGAAGATATTTTAAAAAATGACTTCGACGTGATTCATAACAACGCCATTAGCCCAATACCTGCAGTGTGGTCTTGTAAGTACGACATTCCTTTGCTCACTACATTACATACCCCTCCTTATAGCCGTTTAAAAGCCTCAGCAGAGTTAACGTCATTATCGCCCAACGTGCACTATAATGCGGTTTCTTTTAGCGTAGCAGAGCAATGGCAGCCCTACATCAGCGATACAATTGACGTCATTTACAACGGTATAGATTTATCTGATTGGTATGGCCCAAGGACAGTAAAAGAGCAGCTTTTCAGCTTCGGACGAATAGTCCCCTCCAAAGGGTTTGACTTGGCAGTTAAAGCCTCGGCTATGGTAGGTATTCCACTTAATATTGCTGGCCCCATCTACGATAAGTCACACTTTGAAAAAGACATCGCACCTTATATTGGAAAAGGGGTTAACTATTTAGGCCACCTATCTCATCAAGAATTGCAATTGCAACTTAGGTCAGCCCGCTGCGCTATTTTTGCCGTTAGGTGGGACGAACCCTTCGGCTTGTCCACTGTTGAAGCCATGGCGTCAGGTACGCCAGTAGCCGCGTTTAACCGTGGCGCATTTCCCGAGGTTGTATCCCGAAAAGGTGGAGTCCTCGCATCAGGTAATAATGTTGATAGCTTAGCAAATGCTATTGCTGATTCTTTAACACTACACAGCGATGACGTACTGCATCGCGCGCAAAAATTTCCACTTTCTGAGATGTGTAATCGCTATATCGCTAAGCTGGTGGAAATTGCATGAGAATATTAATGGTAACAAGCCCGATTGTTTCTTTACGTCAGCCTTTTAAGGGCGGAACAGAAGCATTTGTTGTAAACCTATCAAATGGTTTAGTGAAAAGAGGGCACCAGGTAGACGTATTGTGTAAAGATGCAGACGAAGACAATAAGTTCAATACGTTACAGCTGCAAGAGTCAGCGTTTCGAATGCGAGATGCAATCACCTCCGAGGATGAGGGACAGAAGCTATTTCAAGCTGCGCAATTCGGTTTATTTGATAGTAGTGCGTATGATGTTGTTCACTTTCATAGCTACTACCACGCTATGTATGAATTTGCTTTTTTCCATCAGCGAAGCAATATTATTACACTTCATAGCCCATTGTCCGAACGCTTAGGGTTAACCCACCAGCTTAATAGTGCTCGGAGTAAAGACCGTTACATAACAGTATCTACAAGACTGGCGAGTCAATGGGAAGCAACTATTTACAATGACATCGCCGTCATACCCAACGGGTTAGATTTTGATAGCTTGCCTATAACAAATAACAATACACCAAGGCGAGATGCTGTATGGGTTGGACGAATTTGTGCAGAGAAAGATCCTGTATCAGCAATTGAAGCCGCTAACCTATCTCACACCAATTTAGATATATATGGCGCCACCTCAGATGCTGAGTACTTTAAAAGCGAAGTCACCCCATTACTCAATGACAAAATACGCTACTGCGGACATCTTCCTCAAAATGAACTACTCGCTAAACTCAATAACTACATTGCACTTTTCATAAGCTCAACATGGGACGAACCGTTTGGCTTAACTACGTTGGAGGCGCTAGCGATGGGTACGCCTGTAATAGGTACTTCTGCCGCTATCCCCGAGGAATTACGCAGCTTCCCTTTTACACAAACTATCGATTTGTCTAATGAAACCGCGGTAAAAAACGCCTATGTGAAAGCCGCGGCAGTCGCCCCCGCATCGTGCCAATCGTTTGCTAAGAAATTTGACTTATCCTATACCCTTGCAGCGTACGAGAAGGAGTATGAGCGTGTTTGACACTAAGATATTGTTTTATATACACCATCACGGTAAAGGTCACTTAGCACGTTGCGAAAAACTAATACCCATTATTGAAAGCCTAACGAGTATTGAACTATTAACAGCTGATAGCGATTTTCTTATTGAAATAAAGCGCAGTTTTCCCCACCTTCCTATACACCTATTGCCCTCTAAGTGGGAGGGCGTAAAAGACACGTCAAAGCGGACATTTGACCAAGCGTTTGAAGGCGTACCTTTTAGTAAAGGGGCCACAAAACGGGCTAGTTTTTTTCATCACTTAATTGTAGATCGAAACATTACTGGTTTTGTTAGTGATGTTTCCGCTGAGTTGACTATCTATGCCCGTGGCGCCGGTTTGAATGTGCTTATGCAAAGACATACCGGCGATATTAGCTGCGATCCAACTCAAGTTTTCGCGTATCAGTGTGCTAATGCCCTATACGCCCCCTACCCCGAACTATTTGAATCGGGCGACTTTCCATTTAAAGATAAAACATCCTTCTTAGGCATGTTAGCTAATAGAGTAGTACCAACTTCAGAAAACCAACCTGGTATTACCTTAATTCACGATGACAAGGATGTGATAGCTAAGGTGTGCAAACAGTTATCACACTTCTCACAGCCCGTTACGGTAATAGGTGGATATCAACCCACTTCCAGCTACCCATCTAATGTTAAGCATATTGGCCATGTAGACGACCTTTCCGCCAATGTTAAAACTGAAATTGTGATTTGCAGCGGGGGCAACAACACGGTTTGCGAATTGCTGTCAGCTATGAAGAAATTAATCATTATTCCCCAGGAGAGACCTTACAACGAGCAATTTTCCAAAGCCGCAAACCTAGATAATATCGGTGCCGTTGTAATGTTAGACCCCGCCTTACTCGATGATGAACAAAGCGTTATGCGGTCTATTAAAAAAGCCGATGCTTTGTCTCTTTCTACTCTTCAATCATTTTATAACGAGGTGGCGAACTCACATTGGTACTCGGCGTTTGAAAAATTAGTAAAGGAGCAATTGATATGCCCTTCTCGATAGTCACACTTGTAAAAGGTAGGAAAAAACAATTAGAGAATATGCTTGAAAGTATTCGCCATAGTTCAATGACTCCCGATGAAGTGATTATTGTATGGATGGAGCCGGAAAAACCAGAGAGTAGAGTGGAGGATTCTTCGCTCCCAATAAAACAAATCTATTTGAACGATGGTAATTTACCCCTCTCCAAAGCGAGAAACTTAGGGTTTTATCATACAACAAGCGAAACAGTAATTTTTCTTGATGTGGACTGTCTATGTAGCCCCACTTTATTAGAAAATTTGACAACTAAGTTGAACGAGGGAATTATCACTTCAGCTCCGGCGCGATATCTTCCTTTTATTCCCTTAACCGGGGACTACACCGAAGTTGAACAGGACGCTTGTGTGCATCCGAAACGTACTTCTCTTCCCACAGAAACCCTTCTCCCCTATAAAAAATTTTGGTCGTTAGTCTTTGCGTTAACTAAAAACACTTTCGATAAGATAGGTGGGTTTGATGAAAACTTTACGGGTTATGGTGGTGAAGATACAGATTTTGCCGAACGCTTTAATAGCAAAGGCTACGGTTTCATGTTTGTAGGCGATGAAGTCCTTCACCAATACCATCATAAATATACACCCCCATTGAATTATTTGAGGGAAATTGTCGAGAACGCTAACTATTTTTATAGTAAACATCGTTACTTTCCAATGTATACCTGGCTTCAAACCTTCTGCAAGATGGGATATATAACCTTCGATAAACAAAGACATATGTTTAAAGTTATGTCACTTCCAAAGCAAAAAGACATGGATAGTACGCTATCTACGCTCCCCTATTAAAAGGCTCTTCATCCTCTACCTCTATGGATAACAAAGCATGGGGTGCTGAAAATGCGTTCTATTGTTTTCCAACTTACTGAATGAACGACTTTTTGTTTCTTAATTCGCTATCAACTTATTGCGTATTTTAAATCTGGCAAATTACCGCTATTGTATAAAGAATGACAAATTTCGTATTGATAAAGTAAATTAACATCACTTTTCACAATACAAGCACAACTGCGCCCTTCGGAGACATTAATTATGGCGGATAAAAAGCCAAAGAATAATCTTAGTCAACAGGACAATAGTACCGAAAGCGTGCCGCAAGCAGCTAACGAGCTATCTCAATTACGGGAAATATTGTTTGGACAGACCAATCGTGATTTTCGCGCCGATCTATCGGCTCTAGAGTCGAGAGTAGATAATAATTTCACGAAGCTAAATCAACATCTTGATCAACAGTTTACTGAAATAAGAAAGTTAATCGACGTACAAATTAGTGAACTATCCAGTCAACTTAAGAGTTCAGATAATAGCCATAACAACGTGCAAGAGCAGTTACAAAATACCACTGACAAGCTCCAGAGCGAGTTGGAAATAGCGGAAACTTCCGCCAAGAACGACAACAATGCTCTTGAAGCACATGTCATCAAAGAGTTGGAATCATTAGACAGCCTGTTTAGTAAACGTCACCAAGAGCTACTTGAAAAACTACAGCAAGTAACCAGTGAGCTATCAGAAAATAAAACTGACAGGAAAACGTTGGCCAACCTGCTTTCTACTATGGCAACCAACTTAACGACCGATAACTGATAGATGGCAGATAACGGCCCGTCATCTGCGCAATACGACAACTCTTTGGACAAAGTCAGAGAACTGTTAATTGGTCGCGATGAAAAATATGTTCAAGAAATAGTAAAACGCAATGCCAAAGAAGTGGTAGGCGGTATTGTTTCTGAAGCATTACACGAAAGGGAAAGTAAAGACGGCTCGGTGAATAAAGTGCTGGTGCCCTTAGTCGAGAAGTCACTGCATCGTTCAATTGAAGCAAACAGCGATAAAATTGTAGGTACACTCTACCCCCTTGTCGGCACCTTGGTTCGTAAAGCAGTATCGTCGTTTTTAGTCGATTTCGTAGAAAGAACCAACGCACTTATCGAAAACAGCCTTAGCCCTAAAAGTGTTTCGTGGCGTTTTAAAGCGTGGCAATCTGGTATTAGGTATTCTGATTACGTCGCATCTCAAGTCTATCAATACCAAGTTCAGCAGCTTTTTGTCATTCATCGAGAAACCGGTACGCTGCTACATACCATTTCCTCTGATCCTGAACGCAGTAAAGATGCTGATCTTATTTCATCAATGCTGGTTGCCATTAATGATTTTGTGGCTGATGCATTTCAGTCGCAAGAGAATGAAGCCGAAAACGAATTAGGTGAAATTAAAACCGGTGATTTCACACTGCTTATAAAAATAGGTCCGCAAGCCATTTTAGTTGCCGCAGTTGTTGGCAGTGTTCCACCGGATATTAGAAGCCGACTGCAGCAAGCACTAGAAGAATTCCATCAATTTTATCAGGTTCCATTGCAAGAGTATCAAGGCGACAGCGCGCCTTTTGCGGGTTGCGAAACCTTGCTGAACGACTGTCTAATTAGCGCGAAGAAAGATGAAGCGAAAGGCAAGAAAAAAAGACTCATCGGTGGTGTTGTTATCGGCATTGTACTGCTGCTTTTAGCTTATCTTGCATTTTTACGAATAGATTTATCGATACTGCAAAGCACGATAAGAGATTTATCCCCCCCAGCTGGTATTGTGCTTACTGACACAGCGGTAAAAGATGGAAAGGTGCAGGTTCGCTTACTGCGTGACCCTCATATGCAATCATCCCTTGCATGGTTAGAAAGCCAAGAAATTAACACCAGCAAAGTGATTATTCATGAAGAGCCCTTTGTGTCGCTACAAAAGAATGTCGTTATCGGCAAAGTATCGTCCTTACTCGCAGCAACAAATAACGAACTAACCGCCATTTATGATGAAAACGATGCATTATTTCTGAGCGGCTCAATGACAATTGATGCTTTACGTACATTCTCACGTGAACTTCGTGCAATACCTGGTATTTCTCAATTAAAACCTAATCTTTCTGGCGTCGATATTGTTGATGGAGTACGTGCAAATACTGAAGAACTTGATAACGCGGTAATCAACGACCTTGTGGCGAGAATTTCTTCTACGCATTTACCGTTTGCAATTGCACAAGAGAACCTTGATTCTGAGCAATTGGAAGTACTAGAGCGGTTAGGCCAAGAGTTGTATCAGTTGCAGCTACTTGCGAAGCAGCTTAATCTGTCGGTTGCTGTCTTTATTTTGGGCGCAAGTGATAATTCTGGTAGCTCTGCACGCAATCTTGCTTTAAGCAGATTGAGAGCTAACAACGTGAAAGAAGCACTGCTATCCATGAAGGTTGACCCTAGCATTCTTTTTCCAATAGGGCTTGGCCAGTTATCTTTAAGTGAGGGTTCAATGGGACGAACTGTATTTATGAATGTTTTGCTATCTGACTCAAAAACATCAGAGGTAAATACACAGTGATTCAAAAAAAGGTATGTATCTTAGGTCCTACCGGTGTTGGGAAAACGAGCCTAGTTAAACAGTTTGTCGAAAGTATTTTCTCTGAAAAATATAAAACGACCATCGGTGTGAAAATCGATAAAAAACAAGTTAACAAAGATGGCCGAGGGGTCCAGCTGCTGCTGTGGGACCTTGAAGGTATCGATAGATACTGCGGTTTTAATCCACGCTATTTACGTGGCGCAAGTGCCTATATCATTGTGGTCGATCAAACCCGCTCGCAGTCGTTATTAGAAGGTATTGAAATCCTGGAAATGGCCAGAGAACATTATCCTGATATTCCGGCTTTCTTCGTGGTCAATAAAACCGACCTTCCTTCAAGCTGGCACTGGAGTGAAGAAGAACTTGATTCCTATGCAAAGAAGTTTACATCACTCACTAAAACCAGTGCAAAGACCGGCGAGAATGTCGAAAATCTCTTCACTACAATTGCGTTTTGGTAGGAGCAATATATGGATATACACCTTCTTAATGCGCTAGGAATTACAGACTGCGCTATCTTTAAAAGCACAACGAGCCTTCAATGCCTCACGCCTGATGTTTCGTGGTTACATAAGATTGCCACCCTAGATAAAGATAACAAGGTTAAACCAGACACCTTCTCCTCCATTTTTCTAGACGATTTTATGACAGATGCCAATGACATTTGGCAAAATGACAGCGTCTTTACCCTATCTTCAGGTTTTTGGACTGAAGAAGTCGAAAACGAGTCTCTCCATTTAGAAGCTCTCGCGATTAATAGCGGCAAAGGTGAGCATTTCCTAGTTATAAAAAATGTCGAAAGCCAATACGAAGAAAAACAAAAAACCCTACAAGCCGCTAGAGAGTTACTATTAAGCCATCACGAAATAGTAGGTCAGCACGAATACATCCGCCAGCGACTAGATAAAACACTACTTAAAAACAAAAATTATGAAAAGCTAGTCCCACCAATAAAACAAGCTATCCACCACCTTGACACTGGGGTCGTTATTTTAGATAAAGACCGTGAAACGGTGCTAGACAATAAATCAGCTAGGCAGTTGCTTTCCTGTAGCCGGTCAAATGATAGTGCCAATAGGCTAAAACACTTACTCGAAGATGTTAGCGTTCCAGACACCTTCCTTCCAACGCTAATTGAAAAGCGTTCCGCATGGCAGGGGGAGCTCTATTGGCAGCCCACGGAAAATTATGAAGTATGGTTACAGGTAACCATTCACCCCGTTATCCATGATAATGAACTCACCCACTGGGTATATCTTCTCACCGATATCAGTCACATTCGAAATAAAGAAGAAAGCGTATTATCTGCCACGGGCATGGATTCTTTGACTAAAATTGCAAACCGTAATTTTTTCAATAGCTATGTTCAGAAGTTGGTTCAAGAGGAAGTTAATTTTGCTTTGTTTATCATAGATATACGAGAGTTTAAGAAGATTAACGAAAAACTTGGTTATCATTCAGGTGACGAAATACTCAAGTCTTTTGCATCAAGATTACAAGGTTTTGTTGGCAATAGTGGGTTTATCGCCAGAATAGGGAGCAACGAATTTTCTATAGTAAAACGCACCGATACCTTCAGTGGTGTTAACCCATTAGATTACGCGCAGGATATGAAGAAGAAACTGGTGAACACCTATACCTCACTTCATGGCACTGAATCGAACCTTGGGATTAATATTGGCATCGCGAGTTATCCCCAACACGGAGATCAAGGGAATATATTATTGCGACATGCGGATATCGCGCTCCAAATTGCGAAGTTTCAAGGTAAAAACGTTATTCTTGAATACAGTGATATGCTGCATCGCCAACATCAGAGTATGTCTGAGTTAGAAAGTAAACTTCGCACCGCTATTGAAAACGACCAATTAGCGCTTTTCTTACAACCTATTGTTGACTTACAAACCGGAAAAATTGTTAAGTGCGAAGCATTGGCGCGGTGGAAGACAGAAGACGGAAGCTACATTCCACCGGATGTTTTTATTCCACTTGCAGAACGTACGGAGCTGATTTTTCCGTTTGGTGAATGGTTAGTAGAAGAAGCGTGTAATGCTATCGATAAGCTTACTGAGGCGAATTTAGATATTCGATTGGCAATTAATATCTCTGGCCGACAAGTCACCGATCTTGTGCTGCTTCATCAAATACAGTCATCCTTAAAGCGCAGAGCCATCGACCCAAGGCATTTATCGATAGAACTCACCGAGAGTGTGTTCATTGACAGTCTAGATACTGTGTCTGTGTTGCTGAATGAACTTAGAGCTATGGGCATTACCATTTCAATTGATGACTTTGGAACGGGTTTCAGCTCTTTGGTTTACCTTAAAAAGCTGCCTATTGATGAACTCAAGATAGACCGTTCTTTTGTGAGCGATTTAGAAGCGAACACCGACGACCAGGCTATTATTCAAGCTATTTTAGGCTTGGCCAAAAATTTGAATATTAGCATTATTGCCGAGGGTGTTGAGACGCAAGATCAACAAGCATTTTTGGTAGATAACGCGTGTACTTATGCTCAGGGTTACTACTTTGACAAACCAATGTCGATTGGGGACTTCGTAGAAAAGCTGCGCTAGAAAACCGCATTAGAAAGCTGCGATAAAAGGCTTGGCACGCAGCTAACTAACGCATTTTATACGGGACGCTGGCGCTTAAATTAGGCCTAGATGCCCAGCGTGAAACTCTAAGTGATCTTCAATAAACGACGCTATAAAGAAGTAGCTATGATCGTAGCCTTCATGCATGTTTAGCGTTAATTGCGTATCTGACTGCTGAGCCGCTTGCACCAGTGCCAATGGCTTTAACTGCTCTGACAAAAATTCATCGCTATTACCCTGCTCAACCAATAATGGAATGGCGTGGTTCTGACTTGCAATAATTTTTGCAGCATCGTATTCATCCCATGCTGATTTATCATCACCTAAATACTGACCCAATGCTTTTTGGCCCCATGGGCAATCAGAAGGGTTCGACACTGGACTAAACGCAGAAACAGAAACATAACGATTTGGATTACGTAAACCAGCGACAAGCGCGCCATGGCCGCCCATTGAATGACCGCTAATTGCACGCTCTTTCGTCACGGGGAAGTGTTCCTCTACAACGCTAGGCAGCTCTTCAGTGACATAGCTGTACATTTGATAATTGGCGTTCCACGGTGCTTGTGTTGCATCAACATAAAAACCAGCACCTAGCCCAAAATCATAAGCACCGTTTTCGTCATCAGGAACACCTTCACCCCGAGGGCTTGTATCTGGTGCCACAATTGCCATTCCAAGCTCTGCGGCTAACTTCATCGCTCCCGCTTTTTGCATAAAGTTTTGGTCGTTACAGGTAAGCCCTGACAGCCAATATAAAACCGGTACTGGCTTTTCAGCGGAGGCAAACGGTGGTAGATAAATTGCAAATGTCATACTGCAATTGGTGCTCTTTGCATCGTGACTGTAGCGTAAATGCCTACCGCCAAACGCACGATTTTCACTAATAAGCTCCATAATGACTCCTGTACAATAATAAATTTAGAAAAATAACCACTTTGCTGTAGCAAACAGTAAAGGGTCTATCGGATTTTAAATCAAGTTCGTTTACACTAAGTGCCTAATTTTTGAGGTAAGCACGATGATAAGAGACCTAATGCATCACCTGGTTGGCACCATTTCAGTGATTTTTTATTTTTTAAATACGGTTTTATGGGCAACGCCCATCATTATTTTGTCTTTTTTCAAACTTATACCGCTTGCGCCTTGGAGACGATTCATATCGTATATCTTGGACGCTTGCGCAACCGCATGGATTACGATTAACAATCTTAATCAGCGAGTGAGTAGTAGAACAAAGTGGGATGTTACCGGCCTTGATCAACTTACCCGTAATGACTGGTACTTAGTGATTGCCAACCATCAATCTTGGGTCGATATCTTAGTTTTACAACGCGTATTCAATCGTAAAATCCCATTTTTAAAGTTTTTCCTTAAAAAAGAACTGATTTACGTCCCTATCTTAGGCCTAACCTGGTGGGCCCTTGATTTTCCTTTTATGCGTCGATACTCAAAATCCTTCTTGGCCAAAAACCCGCATTTAAAAGGCAAAGACATGGAGACTACCCGCAAAGCATGCGAAAAGTTTCAAACCAAGCCGGTAAGTATCATGAATTTTGTGGAAGGCACCCGCTTTACCCAAGAAAAACATGACCGACAGAACTCACCATTTAGCCACCTGCTTAAGCCTAAAGCGGGCGGCGTAGCGTTTGTTCTTTCTGCCATGGGGTCTCAGTTACACAAGCTAATTGACGTAACGATTGATTACCCTGGCGGCGTTCCCTCATTTTGGGATTTCGTCAGCGGCAAAGTACGTGATATTCGCGTGAGTATTAAAGTAACCCCCATCACGGATATTACCGAAAATGGCTACTTTAATGATAATTACTTTGAAGACCCGCAGGTAAGAAGCCAATTTCAGCGTTGGTTAAATAGCCGCTGGCAAGATAAAAACGACCAATTAGAATCAATTAACGCAACTCAGAAGCCACTATGATCCGTACCTTGTTTTCCCCTGTAACTTTCGTTGTTCACACTGCGCTTCAAATAGCTAACCTTGCGCTGTGGGGAGGGCTGATCATCTTGTTCGGCGTGGTTAAACTAATACTCCCATCAGGTAAAGTTACCGAGGCGTGGAATAGCGTCATGCACGCTTGCTTGTTTAGTTTTGGCCGCGTTAGTGTATTGCTTATTCGCCTCTTCAATAACGTAAACATTGAGTGTGCGGTTCATGGCGAATTGTCAAAAGACAGATGGTATTTAATTATCGCCAATCATCTTAGTTACCTTGATATTGTGTTACTAATTGAATTTGCCACTCATCGCATACCGGCTCCAAAATTCTTTCTTAAAAAAGAGTTAATTTGGCTTCCATTTGTAGGGCTAGGAGCTTGGGCCTTAGATATGCCTTTTATGCACAGATACACCAAGGCCTACTTAGAAAAGTACCCTGAGAAAAAGGGTAAAGATCTAGAGACAACACGAGCATCTTGTGAAAAGTTTCGTACGGTGCCCACCACTGTTATTAATTTTGTTGAAGGCACCCGCTTTACCACGCAAAAACATCATCAAAAGCGAAGCCCTTATGAAACCTTACTGCCGCCTAAAGCGGGAGGCGTCTCTTTCACATTGGCAGCAATGGGTGAATTATTTACTAATGTGCTCGATATTTCATTGTTGTATCCAGAGAATAAGCGCCACCCAATGATGGCTATGCTAAGTGGCACCATGACCAAAATCATAATCAATGTTAATGTGATGCCTGTGCCCGCGCTTCAGCAACACTCCACATTGAGTGAACCTGAGTTTCGCACCACTTTTCAAGATTGGCTTAATGCCATGTGGAAAAATAAAGATAGCCGTATCAAACGTCTTTTGGAGTCGTAATTGTGGAAGTAAGCTCAACTGTACGTGATAACTTCATGCATCTAGTGAAGGATTTTTTTCCATCACTGACCATGCACGACCCGCTATATAATGCGCTAGCATTGGGCACCATATTGACGATAGCGATTGTCATTTATGTCTTTGCAAGGTTGATTGTTCGCCCTGAAATAGCAAGATGGGTGTCAAAAACCACCAACATTTGGGATAACGCATTACAAGAGCATGGCTTCTTCCGCCGTCTTATGCATTTATTCCCCGCTCTTTTTATATTTCTTGCCACTCCTGTACTTATTGAAGAAGCCTCTGTGTTGTATGGCTTATTAATAAAAAGTGCGTTGTTGTATATGCTTTACAGTGGGCTGCTGGGTATTTACGCCATTTTGAGTACGGTGGAAGATGTTTACAACGCCTCTGCGCTGTCTAAACGTGCACCTATTACTGGCTTTATTCAAGTCACCAAACTCGGCTTTGCCATTCTTACCATTTTGTTCAGCATCTCGTTAATTGTTGATAAAAGCCCCTTACTCTTAGTGTCTGGCTTAACCGCTATTGCCGCAGTTCTATTACTCATTTTTCGCGATACGATATTAGGTTTTGTGGCGGGTATTCAAATTGCTGCTAACCGCATGTTTAACACTGGTGACTGGATCACCATGCAAAAATACGAAGTCGATGGTGAAATTAAAGAAATAGGTTTAACCAACGTAAAAGTGCAGAACTGGGATAAAACCATTTCAACGCTGCCTACCTATAATTTGACCACCGAAGCGGTTAAAAACTGGCGCGGCATGCAAGAATCTGGTGGACGCAGGATAAAGCGCTCTGTGTATATCGATGTTCATTCTATTAAATTATGTGACAACGAGATGCTAGAACGCTTCTCTAAAATTCGTTATATCAGCGAGTATATCGAGAAGAAAACAAATGAACTGCGTGCTTACCATAGAGACTATTCTATTGATGAGTCTGATTTATTGAATAGCCGAAAGTTAACCAATATTGGCACCTTCAGAGCGTATTTAGAGTCTTATTTGCGTAAACACCCAAGTGTGAACCAAGAAATGACATTAATGGTGCGTCAACTGCCCCCTAACGAAATTGGACTGCCACTAGAGCTATATTGTTTTAGCATTGAAAAAGATTGGGTGAAATATGAAAAGGTTCAAGCGGATATTTTTGACCATGTCATGGCCATGCTATCTTTGTTTGACCTAGTTGCTTACCAGCGTGACGGCCACTTGGGTTATTTATCCAGTACCATGGATATAAGCCAAAGCGAACAAGACTAGCGCTTGCTGTGACGACAAATTATAGATGCTAGACATAAAAAAACCGGCCTAAGCCGGTTTTTTATGGAAATCATTACTTAAGCCAACGCATAACCCATTAGCAAGCAAACCACTAACCCAGACACACCAAAGAAACCATACTCGATTTTTTCTTGCATGCCTTTTGCGCCAGTCTCAGCTGTCATGAAACCCATTACGATGCTGCTAAGCCCCAGAGTGAAGGCAATTAGCGCAACACCAAATACAATTGCGTTAATCCAATCAGTCATTCTCTAAACCCTTTAATTTTTCTGGCGTTATTATGCATGAAATCAATCTAGATGAACATGCCTCAAAAAGCATTAAATACGAGTAATGCGCTCTTTTTATTACCTATTTGATCTTAGTCAAAAATGCCAAATAGTTAAGCTAATTACTAACTTTTGGTAAATAGCGAATGTCACAGCTTACCCGTAGAACTGTAAATCATTGAAATAAATAAATTTATTAAAATGGCACTGAGGTTGCAGCTCTTAGGTTACAACTGAGTTTGTAATAGCAGGTTATAAAAACCGCGTGAGCTCATTGCGTTAAACGGTCTTCGCGACAGCATCATGGTTAATAGGATTTCAGAAAATGAAAATTAAACAATTACTTCCACTCGCCTTAGTAACTACATCTTTACTTAGCGTGCCAGCGTTTGCGTTTGAGACTAGCTGCGACATCGAATTGGATGGCCATCTTCAATACCACCAAGGCCTAATTACTGTCGACATGCAAAACGGTTCTACCATGTCGATTGATGACACTTACCATTTGGTGATTAACGGTGAGAGTGTGACGTTGAACAACGAACAACAACAATGGGTCAATACCTATTACGACCGTATCGATACTGCTATCCCCATGACCCTTAACATCGCAAGTGAAGGGTTAGAGATTGCGAGTGTTGCCGTTTCTGAAGTATTTGGTGAACTGCTTGGCGGCGACAATGAACTTACTGAAGATTTCGATACCATGTTTACATCGCTTAACGAAAAGTTGGCAACGTCTTTTTATGATGACAATGGCAATATCAAAGTGGATACAGCTAAGTTTGACGAGCCAGGCTTTTTCGACGAAAGCTGGGAAGACGAATTTGAAGCGCAATTCGAGTCGCTCATAACTGAATCAATGGGCCGTATTTTGATTGCTGTGGGCACCCAAATGCTATGGAACGGCGGCGATATGGAAGCCTTCGAGGAAAAAATGGAACGCTTTGGTGAGACTATTGAACACCGTGTTGAATCACAGGCCGCAGCACTTGAAGAAAAAGGCGATGCCCTATGTGAAGTGTTGCAAGAAGCTAATTATGCCGAAAACAAAATGCAAGCCAGCATTCCTGGGTTAGGTGGCTTAGACTTAATCGATATGCGCAGTGGCGAAATGAAAATGTAATTGTGGTTCTATTGGTGTAATGACTTCCCAAACTGCATTCAAACCACATTTAATTTACGTTTAATAACCTTACAACGCTAGCTTTCCCGCTAGCGTTTTTTTGTTTTTTGACTAATCCCATTGTAATCGATTTTCTCCCTTATCAATTAGCACATCGCGCTTTGCACCTTATTCCCATTACTGTTCACCTAACAACCAGCATTTGTGTACTCGCTTACCCCATAGACCAATCCGTTTTGCGCCTTACCGCGTATTTTTGATACTTTTACTCTCACGCCCCATCATCATCTAAGAAGACGTTATGAATAATAAGCTAGTTATATGTGGTTACGGTTGGCTTGGTCGCTACCTAGGCAAAGCCATGTCAGCTACCCATACTATTATTGCCACCACGCGAAGCAAAGAAAAAGCGTTGAAGATAAGCGACAAGCACATTAAAGGCTTGGTTTTTAATTTGGGTGACGACACTATCACGCTATGTGATGAAGTTAGCGATGCAACACTGGTGCTAAACATTCCACCTGGCCGTCGAAATACTCAGTTAGATGATTTTACAAATAGCATGCTTGCCCTTATTGATAACGCAGTGGCGGCCAATGTAGCCCGAATTATCTTTATAAGCACCACCTCGGTATACGGCGACGCTAGGGACGATGAGCTGAATGAACACGTCAGCACTCAACCTGAAACCGCGTCGGCGAAAGCCCATGTCGCGATAGAACAGCACCTATTAGATTTGAAAACGAATGCCAAGGTGGACGTTAAGATAGTTCGCCTTGCGGGGTTAACAGGACCAGATCGTCACCCAGTAAATTCGTTAAGTGGCAGAAGCCTGAATGCAGGCAATAAAAGAATTAACTTAGTGCATATTCGTGATGTGGTTGCCGCTTTAAAGACTCTTATTTTAGCCGCCAGTAGCAAGGCTGATAGTAGCAACAGTGAAACTAGCAAGACTGACAGCACAGACTTATATCACTTATGTAGCTTACAGCACCCGAAAAGAGGCGAATACTACACCCAAGCTGCAAACAAAAAAGGGATACCTGCACCCACGTTTAGTGAGTCAGACTTACCGCCTACGGGCAAAGTGATAGATGCAAAAGCAAGTTGGGATTTACTAGGAATAGTGCCTGACTATGCTAACCCTGATGACATGATTTAGTGAGATAGAATGTTGTGACATGATGACGTTACACGCATAGGGTTATAAATAAGGCGCTCACATTTGAGCGCCTTGTTATTGATATACGTTTTACATCAACTAGCCTAGTGCAAATACCAATCGAGAACAACGACTAGCCAAACAGGCTGAAGCCGAAATATTTAACCGCCACGGTATTGATGAAAATAACTAACAAGATGGCAGGGATAAACGTTTTAAGCGATACATCGACATACTTTTCAAACCATCCACCACGATAGCCCGAACTCCCCTCTTCAAGGGATGCATTGAAGTTTGCACTTTTCCAACGATAGATAACGAAGATACAAATCAAGAAGCCGTTCAATGGCAAAATAGTCTCGTAAAATACGTCAATAATAACGTCGAACAACGACTTATCGACACCTGCATAGCTGGCGAACTGCGTAAGTGCATCAACTTTACCAAATGACAAAGTACACAGTACCGCTAGCACAAGCATCACGCTACCAAGTGATGCTAACGCCCACTTTCTGCTTACCCCTTTCTCGTCCATTAGCGCCGCTACTGGCACTTCAAAAATAGACACTAAAGACGTGATGGCAGCAAAGAACACTAATAAGAAGAACAGGCTTGCCACGATAGACGCCCCCACATACCCAATAGAGCTTTGCAGCGCTAAAAATATATTAGGAAGATAGGTGAAAATCATACTCACCGATGATTCACTAAGTTCATCAGGATTAATATCAGGGTTGAATGAGAATATCGCAGGCAGAATCATTAAGCCTGCTGTGAAGGCCACTGCGGTATCTGTTATTGCCACTAGCTTTGCCGACGTAGGTACATCCGCTCTCTTGTCGATATAACTGCCGTAGGTAATCAAAATCCCCATACCTAGCGAGAGGGAGAAAAACGCTTGTGCGAGCGCACCATTCACCACACTTGCTGTCAGCTTTGAGAAGTCAGGAATAATATAAAACTTCACCCCTGCCATAGCATTCTCGCGGGTGAGTACGAACACCACTAAGCCAATTAACATAACAAAAAGGGCTGGCATCAGCAGCTTAGCTGCTTTTTCAATCCCCTCTTTAACACCGCCTTGCAGAATGAGATAAACCACACCAACAACCACGGCCATATAAGCGAAAATAGACGATGAATTAATAAATAACCCAAAGGTATCTGGGTTAGCTAAGGTGTCTAAATTACCGCTGACGGTTTCAAAAAGATAACCGAAAATCCACACCGTAATCACCATGTAGAACACGGCAATCATAAATGGCGTAGCAATGGCTAACCAACCGGCGATTTTCCACTTTGCTGAATTGCCACTGATTGCGCTGTATGCGCCTAGTGGATCCTTTTTGGCATGACGCCCCACTGACATTTCCGCTAACATCACAGGTAAGCAAATAGCGAATACAAAAATGGCGTACATTAATAAGAATGCACCACCGCCATTTTTTGCCGCGCCAACAGGAAAGCCCACTAGGTTACCAATACCTACTGCCGATCCTGCCGCTGCTAGAATAAAACCTATGCGCGATCCGAACTGTTCTCTGGCCCCGCTCATATCCCTTCCTCTTGTTGAGTTTATTTTTATGTTTTCTGGGATGGCGATAACTTATGATTATTTCATCGTGCTAATGGCGTCGACTACGTCGTATTGCTCGCCTTTTTTAAGCGAGTCAAAACACTGCACCATTCCCTAAAATGCATGGTAACAGCAGTGTAATAAAAAGTCTTGATATTGGGCTTACAGAAAGCGGCAATTGGCGTATCACCAAGTTACCACTTTACCGTCCCAGTCAATGAAGTGACAGCTTTCGTCATGGTTTGAATGACGAGAAGCCCTTAGCGTCGACAAGTGAGTAAGCAGTTGATTAGCCGTAAATTCAGGCGTAAACAGTTTTTTTGCTTTTACGTTTTTTTGAAACGGCGCTGATAAACCTGTATCGACGGTACCTGGGTGATAACACACTAAAAGTGGCTCTTTTAAACGCCGTGTGTACTCTACCGCGGCTGTTTTTACCAACATATTAAGCGCGGCTTTTGAAGCGCGATATCCATACCAGCCGCCCAGTTTGTTATCAGAAATACTGCCCACCCGCGCACTAATGCAGACAATAGACGGGTTTTCTTTCACCATTACAGTCACTAAGTACTTCATCCATAAAGCTGGCAGCGTACTGTTGACGGCAAAGTAAGTTGCTAGCGCTTCTTCACTAATATCTTCAAGCCGTTTTTCTGGCCGAAGCCCCTGCGATTCGTTGTGAAGTACGCCGGTCGCGACAATCGCTAACTTCACTCGTGTACCTTGAGCTTGAAGGTCTTTAACAAACGCCTCTATACTGCGTTCATTGTGTTCCGGCAAGCTAATCGCCGTCACATTATCAGTCCAAGTGGCATCTTTATAACCAGTGCGGCTAAGGGCTATTACCTTATTGGAATTATCACCTTCATCCGGCTCAGCGCTTGCCAATAGATGAACCAGTGCCTTACCGATCCCGCCTGACGCTCCTATCACGAGAGACACCGTATTATCGCTCTGCTCAGCAGTATTTTGCTCAGTTTTGGGGTTATCTGCCACTGTCGCCACCTTTGCCTTTTGTGCTTTCGGCATTTGTAATATGTTCGGCCCCAGTGGTGCTTTTAGTATGCGCAGTATTCGCCGTAATGGGTGATTCTTGCTGAATGTCACCAGGTACACACCGGTCACAAGTACGCTTTTTACCGGTCAATAAATACGAAATGGTATAACGGTGTTTAGCGAATTTGAGGTAACCCCAATCGGCAATAATACGAATACCAGGCCAGCGCAGGGGGGCGTATAGCCACCCGACACCCACAGCTTTCCACGCCTGATGGGTTACATCTAGTCCAGTAATAAGTGTGCCATCGGGTAATAACCCGTGAATTCTAGCATTGAGTGCGTGCCAATCTAGCTCAGGGTATTTAGCAGCAAACTCTGGTGTTTGAATATCAACAAGGGTTAATGCACCTTGCTTATCCCGTTTTTGTAAATGGCGCATTTCTGTTTTGCACAACGGGCAATAGCCATCGTAAAAAATTATCAATGTAGTCACCTCTGACTTAGCCGTAGCTTTCTGTGTGTTCTGTGCTTTCTGTGTTCTGCACTCTCTATGTTCTGGGCTTTCTATGTTCTGGTCTTTCTATGTTCTGGTCTTTTTATTTATTATGCTTTTATACGCTAAAAAAATGCACTTGGATGACTTGAGTTTAACCGCGCTCACACCCACACTGATGTCATACGTTTTTTCTGAGGTAACACAATGGCAAATTTACAAGTAGCCACCCTAGCTGGCGGGTGTTTTTGGTGTATAGAGTCAGCATTTAATACTGTTGAAGGTGTTGAAAAGGCAGTATCTGGGTATGCAGGCGGCGAAGATGCCTCACCAACCTATGAATCGGTTTGTGGTGGCGGTACTGGTCACGCTGAAGTGGTTCAGGTGACTTATGATGCAGATAACATCAGTTATCGAGAAATATTAGAGATATTCTTTGCACTGCACGATCCTACTCAATTGAACCGACAAGGCAATGATGTGGGTACCCAATACCGCAGTGCTATTTTCTATCATGACGACGCTCAAAAAGACGCTGCTGAAGCTATTATTGCAGAGATTACGTCTGAAGAGATTTGGCCTAATCCGGTCGTCACCGAAGTTGTGCCAATTGATAACTACCATCAGGCTGAAGACTACCACCAAAATTACTTTAAAAATAATCCGCAGAACCAATACTGTTCAATGGTGGTTGCGCCTAAACTAGCGAAGTTTAAAAAGACATTTGCTTCACGTTTACGCACAGAGGCCTAAGCTGTCACAATAGAGTTAGCTTGGCTTGCTCACCTTGAACGGCCAAAAAATGCGGTTACAGATTAAAATCTGCAACCGCATTTTTATTTCTATTGATAGCCCGTGCTTTGAAGCCCAGCTCTGTTGCAACTCAGCGTTTTTTGGAGTTCATGGCTACTGAAGCTTAGTGCTACTGAAGCTAAGTATTACTGACGCTTATCGCTACTGAAACCATGCGTCATTTAAAGGTACCGAGAACAACAAAGGTGCCATGGCTTCGTAACGTGGTGTCTCTGCTTCACATTTGATGTTCTTTAAGTAGTTTACTTTCCACGGATCGTTAATTAGCCACAAGGTATCTTCTACTACTACCAGTCCTTCAATTGAGGCGTTATCCATTACATATTCGCCACACTCATTATCCGCACTTACATTAAACTGCATAGAGATACGTTTTGTTTCAACCTCACCGGCTACATCAATGACCCAGACCTCATTGTCATTTCGGGCCGCGGCCAGTAAGAAGTTATTACCGCCCTCTGCACTATAAAGTGCTAAGCCATTAATAGGGTGGCTACCCGCATCAAAAATAGGAACAGATAAATCAGGTTCATCTACCACAGCGAAGTCCGCACTTTGCCAAAAGTCATCTGTTATGTTTAACGAGAAAATACGGGGCTGCCCCGCTTTGTCTTTCTCAAGACCTAAGTATAAGGTGCCATCTTTTGCCATGGCCATGCCCTCAATACCGTCGTTGGGAAAGTTACCCACTTCAAATTCGGTAGGAAACTGCAAAGGACGAACATGGGTCATGGTGACGCTATTGTTTTCATCTCGTTCTAATCGAACCAACAAGGTGGGATAATCGGTTGAGCCCGTGTTTTGATATTTCTTTTCGCAGCGGGTAGAGAGAGTCCCCGTGCGGGTGGCGTCTTCGGTTACGGTATAAATCACATTCGAGTTACTTGGGTCGCTTGCTAGCGCTTCTAAATCTGGTGCATTGGTTAAATAGTCACTAAAACAACTTCGGCGTACTCTTGTGGCAAGTTTAAACGCATTACTTGAGGCAGTCAGTGTTGCCGTATCTTTATCAAGAAAATGCAGTTTTCTTTGCTGCTCGAACGCGGCACTACCATCTGCAATGGTGACTAACTGTCCATTAATTTCGATTAGCCCTGAGGTTTGAGGGTCTTGCATTACATCGCTAGTATCGGTGGATATCCAACGCCCAACAGAGGTTAAGACCGAGCTAGTTGTGGCACTAGGTGCGTCTTCGCTAAATGCGGCATCTTTGCTCTCGCTACAGCCTGCAATAACACTACTTAACGCTACGACAACACACGCGGCAACCGGCCAATTTTTCAACATGATATTCACTTCCTTCAACATTAAGACGCCCATTTATCGCACGCCTAGCATAAGCCGTAAGCGCTAACTTATTGTCAACATACCGCCTGGAGTTTTAGCCGTTGGGCAAAGGCAAATTTATGGGCGCAAACCGTCACGAGTTAGGCCCATCAGGGTAAAAAATGTAAGCGAGTATATCTACCATACCGTTTAAAGCCAAAAAAGAGTAAGGTACATTTTTCTTCTTATTGCTTTTGGTAGGAGCATATTATTTCTAAGCAGTATATTCCTGCGATGATTGCAGGCCCAATTGTTAGGCGAGTCACACAAAGTGCGTGTCATATCTGGCTAGTAACCTCTGAGGCTACAGCGCCTACATTTACGCTTACCCAACATGAGTTGCAGCTCACCGCAGAGGTGACGAGCACTTGTGTGCAAGTAGGTGAGCATGCATTCATTCATTTATTGTCTGCCACTGTAGATGAAAGCTTTACTGCCAATATACCTATTTACTACCAACTCAACTTTGCAGCGACTGAGTACCAAGAAAAGTGGCAACAAGAGCAAGCAGACTTACTTTATACCAATCAAACTGCTTTAAGCTTTTGCTGGACCAACAAGCCAGAAACCATACTGCATGGCTCATGTCGAAAGCCTCATTTTGATGGTGATGACGCTCTCGCCCAAGTCGATAATTTGCTCGATAGCGCCATTGCTTCAAACAGCCCTCGCCCTGATGTGCTTATGATGACAGGAGATCAGGTTTACACCGATGATGTCGCCGGCCCTACTCTGCAAGCCATTCACCAAACTATTGCCTTACTTGGGCTTTTCGAAGAGCCTCTTGATGGCGCGGTACTAGATAACTCAGCAGAGTTGCCTACTCACCCCCATGGTTTTTATGAACGAGAGCAGTTACTGCCACAAACAGAAACAAACACCGCCCTTTCATCACTCTTCTTTGGTGCCAAAAGAAAACCCATATTCACTTCGGTTAATGCGCAAAATCACTTAATAAGCTGCGCAGAAGTGATGGCTATGTATTTCTTGGTGTGGTCCCCTGCCCTATGGCGAAACGTGACATTTCATGTCAATGATATAGCCGCGCAACACAAAGACACCTTTGAGAAAGAACAAAGTGCCATTGAAGGGTTTGTAAGTAAGTTGCCAAAAGTTCGAAGGGCATTGGCGCATATTCCCGTTTATATGATTTTTGACGATCATGATGTTACCGACGACTGGAATCTTACACGAGGTTGGGAACAAGAAGTTTATGGAAATCCTTTTTCTAAACGTATGATTGGTAACGCCCTTATCGGCTATTTACTTTGCCAAGGATGGGGTAATGCGCCGCAAAAGTGCGCGCCGTTAATAGCTAAAGCCGGTGAAGCCTTTACCGACAGTGGCATGGTGAAACAAGATGAACTCATCGACCACTTGTTAGACTTTGAACATTGGAATTACCGCTTAGACACTACGCCACCTATTGAGGTGCTAGATACCCGAACCCGTCGCTGGCGCTCTGAATCAAGTATGAAAAAGCCATCAGGCTTGATGGACTGGGAAGCTTTATGCGACTTTCAGCACAATATTATTGGAAAGGATGCCGTAATAGTGGTGTCGGCGGCCCCTATTTATGGGGTTAAATTTATTGAAGCTATTCAAAAGATTTTCACCTTTTTTGGCAAAGCACTTACTGTGGACGCCGAGAACTGGATGGCGCACAAAGGCACGGCGAATGTCATGTTGAACATTTTTCGACATTACAAAACGCCCCCTGAATTTATAATCTTGTCCGGTGATGTTCACTACTCGTTTGTATACGATGTACGATTGCGCTTTCGTCGCAATAGTCCTCACATTACCCAGTTTACTTGTAGCGGATTAAAGAACGCCTTTCCCGATGGCTTAATTCGCTGGTTAGATAGGCTCAACCGCGTTTTCTACGGGCCAAAATCTGTGCTTAACGTGTTCACACGCCGCAGAAATATGTCGGTCACCGCCAGAGAACCCTCATCAGGATACGGTGAGCTTTATAACGGCTGCGCCATCGGTATATTACAAATTTCACAAAATAGTACAGTTGTTGGCTGCAAAGCTTTGTTGAGCAACGGTAAAGAGGTAGAATTCCCGCCCTTAAAAGATGATTAGTTTGTACGAAAGAGGTTTTCATGAGTGATAATGCGCTGTCGATTGGCTTGTTCTACGGTTCAACAACCTGTTATACGGAAATGGCAGCGGAAAAAATTCAGGCACAATTGAACAGCTTATTCGACGAAGACATTGTAGATGTTCACAACATTAAAGATGTGAGTTTGGCTAGAACCGCTGACTACGACGTTATTATCTTTGGTATTTCTACCTGGGACTTTGGTGAACTGCAAGAAGACTGGGAATCTCACTGGGAAGAAGCCCACCAGCTTAATTTGGAAGGTAAAACCGTGGCTTTGTATGGCATGGGCGACCAACTTGGTTACGCTGATTGGTTTCAAGATGCCTTGGGTATGCTGCACGATGCTATCGCCCCTTCCAACTGCACTATCATTGGTTATTGGCCCAATGAGGGCTATGAGTTCACAGCATCCAAAGCATTGACTGAAGACAAGTCACAGTTTTTAGGGCTCTCGCTGGACGACGAAAACCAGTACGACAAATCAGATGAACGTATTGCTGCATGGTGTGAACAACTGCTTATATCGTTAGCGGGTTAGCTGTGACCCAAGGGCGCATACATCAAGACTTCTATCGTAATGGTCCTAGCCATAGAGATGGTGCCGATGTCACTTTCCAAGATATTCGCAAACTGTTTAATTTTTCGAGTATCACCATTGGAAAATGGGTAACTGCTGATGAACAGCAAATAGCGGCGAATCTATTCTTCGACGCCTTGTATGATCTGGCCACCATTTTAAACGTGAACGAACAAGTGCTGTCTTTAAACGGCACATTATCGCTAGCCTTTGGCAGTGGTGGTCAAAAAGGCGCCAGCGCACATTATAACAGCGCTCGAAGACAGCTCGCATTGGCTAAGAATGCCGGCGCAGGCGCATTAGCTCATGAGTGGTTTCATGCGTTTGATCATTATATTGCACCCAAAATGTTTGCCGATGTAGGTGTGGGTAGCTTTGCCTCGCAAGCGTGGTTAGATAATGCCCAACTCACCCCCCATCCACTCAATGAAAAACTGAGTAAATGCTTCTCTTCGTTGTTTTTAGACAACAATAATCGACCTAACAATTATTTTGTACGATCTGTAGAGGCGGATCGCGCATTAAAAATCTATTATTACGCAATGCCACAAGAAATGGCCGCCAGAGCCTTTGAAGCCTGCGTTCAAGACCATTTGATCAAAAATGCATTCTTGGTTCAAGGCACAAAAAGATCAACAGAGGCTAGACTTGGCATTTATCCTCATGGTAATTTGCGTATAGCGCTCAATGAGTCGTTGATGTTGTATTTTTACCAATTAGGCGTCGCCATTTCCCACAAACAATCTTAAGTTTGTTGTTTTACGATGGAAACTGAGCAATTTTTCAGCAACAAGTGTTAACGAGCACGCTGTTTTGTACAAAACCCTGTTTATTTTTGTTACAGGCAGTATACTAAAGCGCTCGAACGTAACAGAAAAAAGAAGACGAGATGAAAAGAAAAAAGCATACCTCGGCCGAAGACGAGGCTCAGATTGATATGACCCCCATGTTGGACATCGTGTTCATCATGTTGATTTTCTTCATCGTAACGACCTCGTTCGTGAAAGAAAAAGGGTTAGATACAAACCGCCCAGAAGACAATCAGGCTAAGAATGATCAGCCTTCTAAAGCGCTTTCTATTCGTATAGATGCCGATGGCACTATCATGATGGGTGGCCGTGAAGTTGATATCCGCCGTGTTGTTGCAAACACACAAACTTTTTTAGCGGAAAACAACACTGATTCAGCAGCTATACAAGCTGATGAAGATACTGAACACGGTACAGTGGTAGAAGTAATGAACCAGGTTAAAGTAGCTGGTATCGCTAAAGTGTCGGTACTGGTCAAGAAAGGCTAGTTCTTTCGAAAGTTTTAAAAAGCCGCCTCTAGGGCGGCTTTTTCGTTTTTACTCGTCCACCGATTTATAGACTCCCCATCAATGTATTTGGAAAACTTCACTTCGACCTCCAACATTTATGATTGCTCTTTTTTCCATCACTAATCATCTTTGTCACAATACTAAATAAGTTACTGATATTAAAAACGGTACCAAAAATACTGCCTACCGAGAGGGCGTACATAAGCCCAAGTGTTTCTGCGAGCAAAAAATATCGTCTTATTTTGTCTGTTTCCTTTAAGACAATTGAGCCTATCGTAAAAATGAGGGATGACGCATAGGCGATAAAAATGTTCCAGTCATGGTGCAGAATAAACCACTCATACAGCATGAATAGGATATTGGCGGCCACGAAAATAAACAGAACCCATCGACTGCGATTTTTAATAGCAATGAAATTACGTAACCCCGCTAAGCATGTACCCACGCCGGCAGCCATGGCATCAAGCATAAAGAAGTGCACGCTTAAGCTCAGCAAAGCAAAGGCAGAGATAAACAAATAGCGCTCAACTCTATTTTGTCTATAACCTATAAAATTGAGTACGACGGCAATAGCACCGAACGCTTCAGCTACAATCAACATGCCAAACTACCTGTGTTAAAAACGTAAATAAAAATCGCGGCAAAGCGCTTTGAAAGGGCTTGAGTAATCTCCGGTTTCATCTCTAACTACCAGATTCTCAATGACCCTCTTTTTGTGTTGTTTACTCATACAAAATACCGTCACATAAGGGGGGCGTTCGTCATTGTGCTGCACTCTTAATATACGATTTGTGACTAAACCTATTCCAGCAGCTAAGTCTGTAACTTCGCTCTCCCGAGTAAAAGGATAAAGGCAATAGAACTCACCCGTACTGGTAAGGTGCTCAATGACAAATGAAAATAGATGCGCTGGAGTAAGTGAAACAGTTTGCCTAGCCTGTTCTCTAGTGTCACTTTGCGAATTGTAGGCATGACTATGGCCTTTTACCTGCTCGAAATAGGGCGGATTAGACACGATAAAATCGAAAGTGTTATCCGCTGCTAAGTCGGACAACTTGGTGTGCTGCACCGTTATTTTTGTTGGCCAGGGCGAAGCCCCTACGTTTGCGCTTGCTTGCAGTGCTGCGCCTTCGTCGATATCGATAGCGGTGATTTTGGCTGATGGCGCAGACGTTTGCGCCATCATTAGCGCGAGAATACCGGTGCCCGTGCCTATATCAAGAATATGGCTACTTTGATTGGGCTTGGCCCAACTGCCTAATATCATACTGTCGGTATTTACTTTCATAGCACAATTGGTTTGATTAACCACAAACTGCTTACAGCGAAACATGGTAGCTCTCTTTATATTTTTGTTTTCTAGGGCGTTGTGCTCTGGCACTACCACTTCTGCCTTGTCATCATGTTTCTTGCTACATCGACAGCATGTACTGGACGATATTTCTTTAACGGTCCTTGCATCAACATTTTCCAAACTGGTGCAGTTTTTTGTGCCACATCTTCAAGAGTGCGAGATTCGGTTCGCGTGCCTAACAGAAGTGAAGGACGAACTGCCGCCGCATGAGGAAGCTGAGGCATACGCATTATCGCGTTTTCTAACTCACCTTTCACCCGCAAATAAAAATTACTGCTTTTTGCATCTGCCCCTACCGATGAGATCCACACAAAGCTGCCGGTTCGCTGGGCACGGGTTAGTTGCGCGGCAATATGCACGTATTCGAAATCAACGCGCCTAAACGCCGATTTAGAGCCAGCTTGTTTAAGTGTGGTACCTAAACAGCAATACACGTGATCAACACTAAAATACCCTTGGTAGTCCTGCAGGTTATTAAAATCGATAACCACGGGTTTTAACCTATTATATGGGTCGGAAAATTGACTAGACTGCAGCGGTTTTCTAACCAAACAGGTCACTTCGCTGTAGCGACGGTCCTGTAAAAGTATATTTACCAACGTTCGTCCCACTAATCCGGTCGCTCCTAGCACCATTGCGGTTTTCATACTTAGTACCTTGTATCCTAAGACAGTTTCTCTACAATCAACTATTCGACAGTTAAAAATATGCAGATAAAAATGAAAAAAGCCCTTTTAATAGGAGCCGCTATGCTCTCTACCGCTGTACAGGCCGAACCGCTCGATATTGAGCGTATTTTCGCTTCTCCTTCCCTTGATGGCAATGCGCCTCGTGCACTTAAAGTTTCTCCTGATGGAGAAAGAGTTACGTTTCTAAAAGGAAAACAGACCGATTATGAACGTCTCGATTTATGGGAATACCATATAGACAGTGGCGAAACCCGCCTTCTATTTGACTCTAATGACCTTCAAAGTGGCGAAGAAGTGTTAAGCGACGAAGAGAAAGCCCGTCGCGAACGTATGCGCTTATCTGGCTCGGGCATTGTAAGCTATCAGTGGTCTGCAGACGGAAAAGCGCTTCTTTTCCCGCTAGGTGGCGACGTGTATTACCACAAGCTCGGCGAAAAAGGGGCAAAGCAACTTCTTGATACCGACGTATTCGAGACTGATATTAAGCTTTCTCCTAAAGGAAATTACATTTCTTTCATTCGCGACCAAAACTTGTTTGTAAAACATATTGAGTCGGGCAAAGAAACCGCCATCACAAAAGAAGGCGGCGGTAACATTAAATTTGGTATGGCCGAATTCGTTGCTCAAGAAGAAATGGGCAGAATGACTGGTTACTGGTGGTCACCTGATGAAAGCTTTATTGCATTTACCAAAGTAGATGAAAGCCCTGTAGATGTCATTTCTCGTTCAGAAATTTATGCCGACGACATTAAAACCATTGAACAGAAATACCCGAAAGCAGGCACCAACAATGTACTTGTTGAACTGGCTATTCAAAACATCAATAACGGTGCACGTAGATGGGTAGATTTAGGCGAAGACAAAGACATTTACCTTGCCCGCGGTAAGTGGATGCCTAACAGTGAAACCTTCACGTATCAGTGGCAGACTCGCGATCAACAAACGCTTGAGCTTAGAGCGTATAACGTTCCAACAGAAAAGCAGGACGTGTTATTAAGCGAAACCAGTAATACGTGGGTTAACTTGCATAACGATTTGTACTTTTTATCTGACTCAGACCAGTTTATCTGGGCTTCTGAGCGAGATGGCTTCAAGCACCTTTACCTTTACGAGAACAGCGGTAAGTTAGTGCGTCAGCTAACTCAAGGCGACTGGGTGGTTGATAACATTGAGGCGGTTGATGCTAAGAGCAACCGAATTTACTTCGCAGGTCGTAAAGACACACCGCTTGAAAGTCACGCCTATTCAGTGTCATTAGACGGTGGTGATATTTCACGTATTACCAATGAAGGCGCTTATCACAGTGTATCGTTCAGTAAAGATGCTTCTATCTTTATCGACCGCTTCTCTACCATTAATTCACCTGCCCAAGTGAGTTTAAATGATGCTTCTGGCAAGCGTATTACATGGCTTGAAGAAAACAAAGTTGAAGAAGGCCACCCGCTACATCCCTATATGGACACGTGGACTAAACCTGAATTTGGTGACATTACCACCAAAGATGGCGCAACCTTAAAGTACCGTATTTACAAACCTGAAAACCTTGAAAAGAAACACCCTGTTATTGTGTATCTTTACGGTGGTCCACACGCGCAAGTTGTGACGAATAGCTGGGCAGGTAACCGCGGGTTACTGATGCAGCATTGGGTAGATAAAGGCTATGTAGTGTTTACCCTTGATAACAGAGGCTCTAACTACCGTGGAAAGGCATTTGAAGATCCTATCTATAAGAAAATGGGCTTTGTAGAAGTTGACGACCAAGTCGCTGGTGTTGAGTTCTTGCGAACCCTACCGTATGTAGATGCTAAGCGTATTGGTGTTCATGGCCACAGTTATGGCGGTTACATGACGCTAATGACCATGTTTAAAGCGGGCGACTACTTCCAAGCAGGTGTGTCTGGTGCTCCCGTTACCGACTGGCGCTTGTACGATACGCATTACACTGAACGCTATATGGGCAACCCTAAAACTGATGACGATGCATACACAGCCTCTTCCGTATTCCCTTACGCGAAAGACTTAAAAGGTGACTTGCTTATTTATCACGGAATGGCTGACGATAACGTACTGTTCACCCACTCTACGATGCTATACAAGCATCTTCAAGATTTGGCAATTCCATTTGAAACCATGGATTACCCAGGTAAGAAGCACAGCATTCGTGGTAAGCAAACGGGTATTCACTTGTACAAAACCATTACTAACTTCTTCGACAGAAATTTAACGCCTGAGCAATAAGGTGTTTAATTTTAGGCGTTGAGAAAAACGGTAAATAAAAAAACGGCGGGGCTTTTAAAAGCACCGCCGTTTTTATTTATACTTCACTTTCACTATTTCAAACCGCTGTGAAACACCAGCCGTTCATAAATATAGAATTAAGCAAACATCTGATTGGCAAGATTCTTTTGTACATCTTGCGCAGATGCTTTACTTAACTCAATTTCAATAGCGTCACTTTTACCTGATAACCATATTTTTAGTTCTGCATCGGTATCGAAGTGACCTGCCGTTTCTACCACAAACTGGGTAATCGACTTATAAGGAATAGAATGGTAATTAACCTTTCTGCCCGTTAGTCCTTGCTTATCAATAAGAATTAAACGCTTATTAGTAAATACGCTTAAATCTCTTACTAGTTTAAATGCTGCGGTGACGGTTTCATTTTCTGCCAATATGGGGGAAAGTTCTTCATTTACCGCTTCAGCACTGGTTTCACTAGCGTTACCTAGCAAGGTGTCAAATAAGCCCATTTTATTCTCCTAAACAGACACGAGTTTTGTAAGCCACTGTACACGATGAGCAAGGGGCTTAGGCTTGTCTAAGGCAAAACCTTGACCATAGTCTACCTGTAATGCCTTTAGTACATTTGCCGTTGCGGTATCTACCACAAACTCCGCCACCGTTTGCTTACCCATACTGTGAGCAATGTTATTTATCGCGGTAACTGTAGCATGATCAATCGGATCGTGAACAATATTTCGAACGAAGGACCCGTCAATCTTGACGTAATCAACATCCAAGTTTTTAAGGTAAGTGAACGACGACATACCCGCACCAAAATCGTCAAGCGCAAAGCTACATCCTATTTCCCGAAGAGTAGAAATAAAGTGTTTAGCCGCACTTAAGTTAGTCACTGCTGTGGTTTCTGTGATTTCAAAGCAAATTTTTTCTAACGGTACTGAGGTGCCTTGAAGCCGCTGGGTAATTTTCATTAAGGTGATTTCATCACCAAGGGTAATTCCTGACAAATTTATCGCCACTTTAGCCACATTGTCTACATGCAGCGGATTAGCCTCTAATGTCTTTAATGTATTGTCTACTACCCAGTAGTCTACTTTGTTCATCAAGCCATGACGCTCGGCAAGGGGAATAAATAAACCTGGACTAATAAGTGTGCCATCACTTCCGGTTAACCGTAGCAAAATTTCATAGTGTTCAAGGCCGCGGTTATCGTCTTCAGTTATGCCATTAAGCGGCATAATGGCTTGGCTATATAATTCAAATCCATCGAACTGCAGCGCTTTGTGCAGGGTATGTAATACGTCATTTTCGCTGCTATCCATGCCTAGCTGAGCATCTTGAGCGTGATAAACAAAGTATCTATTTCTTCCTAAATGCTTGGCCTTATAGCACGCATTATCAGCAGCCTTAATAAGTTCTGCCGCATTATGCTCTTGAGGATTTATTTCAATGACACCAATGCTCGCCCCAACGAAAAATAACTTATCTTCATACATAAACCGGTATGTAGAGATAGCCTTTAACAGCTTATCGAGCTTAATCTTTACCTTATCGAGAGGCTGTTCGTGATAAATAATACAAAACTCATCGCCCCCTATTCGGGCAAGTAAATCTTTGTCGCTAATGTGCTGCCGAAATATAGTAGACACTTCTTGAAGTAACTTATCGCCAGCGGGGTGACCACAGCTGTCGTTCACTAACTTAAACCTGTCCATGTCAATAAAGCACATTACGCCAGGATTAGTAGTATCAGCCGAGATGAGTGAGGGGTATATGGCAGTGACGTTATCTCGGTCTATTTCTGCGTTAATAGCAGGTATATTAGCCGCATTGGCCTCTAAAATTTCACGTAGTTGCTTATCGAAAGCATAGCGGTTGAGTAGACCCGTTAATTGGTCGTGGTTAGCTTGATACGCCACTTCAGCTTGTAACTCTTGCTCTTTTGTCACATCTCTAGCTATACCTTCTACCGCAATAAGCGCTCCAGATTCATCTAATATAGGGGTATCTGAAAACTCTAGCACCAACTCTGTACTATCAGAACTGCAGTAGTGAACCAGATAAGGCGCAGGTTTTACCCCCTGCCCCGATTTCATTCGTATATCGAAAGTCTCATCAGGTATTTTCCTTACCAGTCGAGACTCTTTTTCGATGAAATAATCTGGGGTAAACCCTAAAATAGTGCTAATTCCAGCACTCACATAGATAAACTTATGGTCAGCGGTTTTGGTATAAACGAAGTGCCTGTGCATGCCATCTACCAGCCTACGATAACGCTCTTCACTCTGCTTGAGCGCTTGCTGAGCTTTGAATCTTTCTGTGACATCTCTTGCGGTTAAAGCAATGTTATCCCCTGCTTTAACCACTTGTACCTTCAGCCATTCAGGCGCAACCTTGCCTCCCTCGATAGAGATATACTCTTCAAAGGGCGTGTTGTTTGTTGCCACCTTCTTGATACAGTTGAACAGTTCGGCTTTACCTAGAAACGCTAACTGGTCTTTCAGTGTTTTAGCGCCTAACTCTGAGCATGCTCCACGAAATAGAAAGCGACTATAGCGATTCGCTTCAACTAACTCATAATCACTGCCGGTAGGCCGATAAATAACTAACGCATCTAATGAGGCCTCACTTGCCGTAAGGTAGCGCTTTTGACTAATCGATAGGCGCACCGCACCTTTCATTTGCTTATGAAAAATCCAGCTGGCCAATGCCGACATGAAAAGCCCTATTACCGCAACTAATACACCAGCACTATAACGCCCCACTTCGGTCTGCATAGACAGCGAAAACTGACGACCTATAAATGAGAAAGGCTCAGTAGTAATAACGGTTCCATCATTAACCAACTCCCCATTGCTAAACAGGGTGTGCCCCGAGTCTCGAAGCGCAAAATTAAACTGAGGACCTTCTAGCTCGCCTAGCATAACGCCCAAAATAGTTTGCGCATCAAAGCCCGCCAATAAGTACCCGTGATTAAGTTCTTGAGGGCTAATAGAGCGTCCAACAACAATATGGTAGTGACCCGTTGCTGACGAATGTACCAATGTGCTCGCCAACGATTCAGCCAGAGCGGGAATAGTTAGCCCTACCGACGCGAGTGGCTGACCGATAAGTTCGTTCGATAAGCGGGTTTTCATTCCATGGGAGGGCGTAGCAACCCATTGAATAACGCCGTTTTGATCAGCAAATGTTAGCGAACTATAGCCGCGCTGCATCCCCATCAACGACATTGCTTGCGCATTAAACCAATCTACCTGGTTGGGCGCAAAGGTTGGCCAGTTACGCATTAAATTGTGAACGGCTTGGATGCGTTCGGTAGAGAATACTTCCAAGCTAATTTTTACCTGTTCCGCAACTGACTGGGCTTTTGAAATCCGCACCCGTTTGTCTTCTTTGTCGAGATAGACACCCGCTGAGACAAAAAGTATGGAAAGAAACACGAACAGCACTAAGGGGAGTCCGTAAATTCGGTGGGTAACTCTTGATTGCATTACAATTACCTCTCATTCGAGAGGCTGGGACTATAAACCGCGAATATGAATATTTTATGAATTAGCCTTTTTGTATTTAAATGGTAGGGTATACCTTTACTTATTGATGACTACGTTTAAATAAACGTGTTTCTAATGCAGATACAAGGCGTTACTCATGCACCCTAGTGAAACGGAACTGTCCTACTCGGCCATAACTCAAGCGTATGACAGAATTAAAAATCACGTAAAGCGCACACCCATTATGGAGTCGAGCCTGTTAAATAAGTGGATGGGACATCGCATTCTGTTTAAAGCCGAATGCTTGCAAACTATAGGGGCGTTTAAGCTGCGTGGTGCAATGAATTTCTTATCGCACTTAGATGAACGTGGTGAACTGCCTAAAAAAGTGGTGGCAAATAGTTCAGGCAATCACGCCCAAGCCGTGTCTTATGCGGCCGCAAAATATGGCATTCCTGCGACTATTTTTGCTAGTGAAACCATTTCTCCTATTAAAGCAGCGGCCACTGAAAGTTATGGGGCAACACTTAAGTTGTTCCCCACCCGCCAAGAAGCAGATATCGCCGTGGCCAATGCAGCCGAAGAAGAAGGGACTGTGTGGATCCCACCTTTCAACCATCCAGACATAGTAGCAGGTCAAGGCACCGCGGCCATGGAAGCCCTCGAAGATACAGGAAAGGTAGATGCTATCTTTGCCCCTTGTGGCGGTGGCGGCTTGTTATCAGGCACATTGCTTGCGGCCCGTGCGTTACAACCCGATGCGTTAGTGATTGGGGCTGAACCACTGGCTGCCAACGATGCATCTCAGTCATTGCAGCAAGGCGAAATAGTTGCGCTTGATGCTCCGCCGGTAACCCTTGCCGACGGCGCAGCAACGCCCTCAGTTGGCAATGTGACCTTTCCGCTATTACAAGCGCTTGATGATTTTTACGAGGTAGACGAATTACAAATAGCTTATTGGACGCAATGGCTACAGCACCTATTAAAACTTCATATAGAGCCCACCTGTGCCATGAGTATGGCAGCAGTTGCGGCATGGGCTGCTAACACGCCACCAGGGCAGACCGCTTTGGTTATGCTATCTGGCGGCAATATAAGCCAAGCCTCTATGGCCGAAATTTGGCAGCGCGACTTTTTACTACAACCCCCTATTATTAACATGGAAGAATAAGCATGCCAAAAATGCACGTTAATACGACAGAAAGAGTAAGTGGAGTTACCCCTAATCAAAGTAACAACCGCACCATAAAACGTTTCATTCTTAAATTCAGTGGCGCACTTGCTATAGCCACACTATCGGGTGTCGCGTGTGCAGCAACACTTTTTACCAACGTAAAAGGTTACACGCTGAATGATGATACTAAGTTAGTATCGTTCACATCGATTCTTATCGACGAAGGCAAAGTGCTTTCTCTCGATATAAAACCAGATGAGAGCACTGCTCAAACGTTAAATATTACCAACACCATTGATGGTAAGGGCCGCGTAATGTTGCCGGGGCTTATAGATGCGCACGGGCATTTATTGGGCTTAGGTGCCAACCTACTTGAAGTTGATTTACGTGAAAGTACCAGTGCTGCCAATGCCGCTGATAACGTAGCAAAATATGCACTAGCAAATAGCACGCAACCATGGATTACTGGCCGAGGGTGGAACCAAGAATTATGGTCTGATAGAGCCTTTCCCACCAGTGCTGATTTAGATAAAAAAGTGTCCGACCGGCCGGTATGGCTAACTCGTGTAGATGGCCATGCGGGTTGGGCTAATACCAAAACCCTCACCTTGGCGGGTATTACCAAAGACACCCCCACGCCAGTTGGCGGTGAAATTGTAAAAGATGCCAACGGCGAGCCGACTGGGGTATTGATTGACAATGCCATGGCATTAGTCGAACCCTATTTACCAACACAGAGCAATGCGGTTTACAAACGCCAACTCGATGCTGCAGGTAAGCACTTACTATCAAATGGTATTACGTCGATGCATGATGCGGGCGTCGGCCGTGGTGTGTACGACTTCTATATTAAACAAGCAGTTCAAGCTGAATTACCCATTCGAATATACGCCATGATAAGCGCCACTGACCCTGACTTAAGTAAACTACTTGGAAAAGGGCCAATACGGGACGCTAACGATTATTTGTACATTCGTTCAGTCAAAGCTTACGGTGACGGTGCCCTTGGCAGTAGAGGCGCAGCCTTATTAGCTCCCTACTCTGACGCTCCCCACCAGCATGGTTTATTACTCACTCAGCCTGAGGACATGACGCCGTTATTTACATCGGTCATCGGTGCCGGGTTTCAATTGAATTACCACGCTATTGGCGACAAAGCGAATCATGTTGCGCTTAATGAATTTGAAAAAACATTTGCTGCTATTGGCGGTAGTGAATTACGTAACCGAATAGAACATGCGCAAGTTATCGCGCCTGAAGATCTCGCTCGTTTTGCCGAGTTAGATGTATTGCCATCCATGCAACCAACACATGCCACCAGCGATAAAAATATGGCTGAAGATCGTATCGGAAAAGACAGAATGGAAGGTGCTTATGCGTGGCAAACTTTACTTGAATCAGGCATTCCTTTGCCATTAGGCTCAGATTTTCCTGTCGAATTGGCAAACCCATTTTATGGTTTGCACGCTGCGGTAACCCGTCAAGACAGAGACAATCAACCGGTGAAAGGCTGGTATGCACACGAAGCGCTTACTATTGAGCAAGCCTTTAAAGGCTTTACATTAGATGCCGCTTACGCGGGACATATGGAAGATACACTTGGCACCCTTACACCGGGCAAATGGGCTGATTTTATTCTGGTTGATCAAGATATCTTCACCATTGATAAAAAAGATATTTGGAAAACCCAAGTGCATGCTACCTACATAGCAGGCAAAAAAGTGTTTTCGAAATAGCCGTTGTTGGGAGGCAGCACATTGGAAATTGTTATTATACCGGTTACGCCATTTGCTCAAAACTGTTCGCTTATTTGGGACGCAGGTAGTAAACAGGGGGCATTTGTTGACCCTGGCGGAGATATACAGAAACTTATCGGCGCGGCGTCGGATAATCAGGTCACTATTGAAAAAATCATTCTTACCCACGGTCATTTAGACCATGTAGGTGGCACCGTCGAACTGGCTAAGCATTACGATGTGCCGATAATAGGGCCACATCTGGGGGACAAGTTTTGGCTAGATGCCCTTATGCAGCAAAGCCAAATGTTTGGCTTTCCACCTGCCACGCCCTTTGTGCCTAACCAATGGTTAAATGACAAAGATACCATTTCAGTTGGCGAGCTAACGCTTGAGGTATTGCACTGTCCGGGACATACCCCTGGCCATGTGGTTCTGGTGGAGCGAACGAGTAACAAGGTTATTGTAGGTGATGTGATTTTTGCAGGTTCGATTGGGCGCACTGATTTCCCTCAGGGAAATCATCAACAGCTACTCGATTCAATAAACGCGAATATTTTAACGCTGCCTGACGATATGGTGATTTACCCTGGTCATGGCCCTACTACCACGGTAGCAAAAGAAAAAGCCAGCAACCCTTATGTTGCGGGGCAATGGGGTTAAGTGCTTATAGAAGTGCCAATAGGGTAGCTTTCCCGTCCATTAAAAAAGGCGAGTAATCCACTCGCCTCTTACTATTATCAATGTCTAACGTTATAGACATTGATGCCTGCTTCCTTTCCTATTGCCTTTACCTATTGCCTTTACCTATTGCCCTTTCCTATTACTCTTTACCTATTGGTAGGCACCGCTGGCGTAATGAAGTTCATAGCTGTGGCTATAGATTTCTAGAATGTTGCCAAACGGGTCTTCCATGTAAATCATGCGGTAAGGCTTTTCGCCTGGGTAGTAGTAACGCGGGGCTTTCATGCGTTTCTTACCACCAGCTTCTACAATTTTCTCTGCCAAGCCTTCAACATCAGGATCTTGAACACAGAAATGGAACACGCCAGTTTTCCAGTATTCGAAGTTATTTTCAGGGTTTTCCTGATTTTTAAATTCGAAGATTTCTACACCCACACGGTCGCCCGTTGAAAGGTGCGCAATACGGAACTTATCCCAACCTGCACCAAATACGTCGGTACACATCTCGCCAATTGCTGAATCATCTTCAACAATCTCAGTGGGCTTCATAATTAAGTACCAGCCTAGTACTTCAGTATAAAATTTAACTGCGGCATCAAGGTCTGGAACCGAAATACCAATGTGTGAAAACGTACGTGGATAAGGGGTGTTAACTGCTTCAGTCATCTTTATCTCCTCGATGTAAAGTATGCACGTATATTAACTAGACAAAGCAAACACTAGAAATTATGATTAATTCTTAAATCCATAATTTAAATTTATACCATGCTAAATCCACAGTGGCTTGATACGTTCAAAGTGCTAGTAGAAACGGGGAATTTTACCCGTACCGCAGAACAACGATTTATGACGCAGCCCGGTGTGAGCCAACACATAAAAAAGTTGGAAGAAGCCTGTGGCTGTGAGTTAGTCATTCGCCTAGGTAAAGGTGTAGAGCTAACTGAACAAGGTCAACGAGTTTACGACTATGCGCAAAGCTTGAGTAAGCATGAACAGGCACTCATAGAAAGCTTAAAGTTTGATGCGCCCTACGAAGGAAAGTGTGTAATTGGTTGCTCGGGTGCGTTGGCTCAGCGTTTGTACCCTGTACTTGTTGAGCTACAGGTTGCCCATCCGAGTTTGAGTATACATTTAGAAGTTGCGCCCAACCGAACCATCCTCAATAGCATTCACGCGTCTACTCTAGAATTAGGCATCGTCACGCAACAACCTGATGAAGAGATGTTTTCGTCTGAAAAAATCGGTAGCGAATCTTTGGGGCTTATATTGCCCAAAGGTGCTCTTGGTAATTTAAGTACGAATAGTGCTGATAATACTGCAAGTAGCCAAGAAAAAGACATTGCCGATATCTTGCTATCGCTTGGGTTAATTAACCACCCCGACGCCATGCACTATCTAAAACTTTACTTTAGCCACTCGGGCGAGCAGGCCCTAATGCAATTAGATCCTAGTCGGTTGCCAAAGCGTGGTTACATTAATCAGCTGTCTCAAATTTTATTACCCGTAAGCAAAGGGCTGGGCTTTACCGTACTGCCCATTAAAGTACTTGATAGCTTTACCAACGCCACTGAAAGTTTAACGATATACCCCGCCACAAACGATGTTGCCGAACCTCTTTACTTTGTGAAAACGCCCCACCGTTCGTTGCCACTACGCTATCAAAAAATTCAGTCGTTGATTGTACAAGCGCTTGAAAGCAGTTAAGTCAGCAAAAAGCGATGTTAGCTCAACTTGCTTGTTACGCGCTCAATTCAGGGCTCGGGCTTGTCATGGCCACTTCAGATTTGTGTACAGGAACATCCACTTTACCGCTGGCAATCACCTCGCCCTGCTGCCATAGCTTCCATTCACCACGCTCGTAAATATCCCATTGTTCGTCATGAGTTAGTGGCGCAGTGGCAATGATACTCACCACATCGTTGGGTGTGGTTTCTGCAGCAAAATCAATCTCTACCTCCACGTCGCTGAGGCAAGCTGGGCCAAACGGGGCACGGCGGGTAATGCTCGCCATTTTGGTGCTACAAAATGAAAACAACCAGTCGCCATTGCTTAATAAACAATTGAATACGCCCTGCTCTGCGTAGCCTTTTGCGATATCCACCAGTGTATCGGCCAATTGTTGCGGCATCGCATCACGAGGCAAGTTCTCGCGCACCTGATTCATTAAGTCGCAGAACATGGCTTCGCTGTCGGTATCCCCAACGGCTTCATACATGCCTTCACGAGGTACAAAGTTAGGCAGCTGCCCATTGTGGGCAAACACCCAATACTTACCCCACATTTCACGGGTGAAAGGGTGGGTGTTAGCAAGGTTTATATTGCCTACATTAGCTTGGCGAATATGACAAATAGCCGTTTCGCTTTTAATCGGCAGGTGAGATACAAACTCTGCAATTTGAGACGTAGCACAGGGCTCTGGATCGTGAAAAAGGCGAATGCCCTTGCCTTCATAAAATGCCATGCCCCAGCCATCTTTGTGCGGGCCTGTCTCGCCACCACGTCGGGTGAGGCCAGTAAAGCTAAAACACAAATCAGTTGGCGTATTGGCACTCATGCCAAGCAGTTCACACACGATGTACCCTTTTTTAGAACGTTAATAATAACAGGCTTGAGCATAAACAAGCTTGGCGCGCTAAGCAACGCGCAATACGTCTAATTTACACCTATTTATTGTGTCTGTTTTGCAAGCTAGCTGGGCGATAAGGCGCATCTACACCAACATACGCTGGACCAAAGGTAGCTAAGCCCTTTGGGGTTAAAAATGCATCAGGCGCAGGCAAAATAATAACCGCTAACGATTGGCCAATTTCATAATGCGGATTGGTCACTGGCTCACCAGTATTCTCATCAATTACACAAATGAGATCTGGAATAGTCACATCCACTTCACCATCGTAGTAGCTGATTAGGTTTTCGTTCTTAACTCCTAACTTGTAGGTATGTCCTGCGTCATTCCCTTCATCATCGTCTGCGCCAGCTAAATCAACGGTTCCGACAGAAAAGCCACCTATGGTATCAAATTCAAAGGCTGTCACTTTGCCTCTAAAGGCAACAAAGCCATTGCCAACATCTGCAATCACTTTGGCAATATCCGCACCTTCCTCTTTGGCTGCCGATACCGCTTTACCTAGCGCCCACGCTTTTGAAATAGTTCCACCAATAAGGGCATGCCGAATGTCTTTTACTGGCATAGCGTGGTCGATAGCCGCTATGTCGTTGGCGCTAACTTGGCAAAGTGCACGCATAACATGCTCGGCTCTTTGGTCATCATGCAACCCTTCACACACGAAGGTTTCGCAAAAGCTGTTGGCGGCAATAACAGGCGCGGCATCCAGTCCGTTTAGATAATAGGTTGAGTGGGTTATTTCAGGTACAGCCCGCCCAGCGGGATCACCGTCAATCACCACGCCACCATTTAACGCTGCGGTATAAAATGCCACAGCTGTATTAGAACCGCCCATTTCACAGCATACCGTGCCATAAAACTTTCTATCAAAATAAGACTCTATGCGGCTATACGCGGCGCATATAGCTGGCTCAGCATTTCTGGGTAAGGCTTTGTATTCGTCGGCCTCTTTGGCCGTTAAATCGAGGGCGCCGAGCAAATAAGGCGTGCAAATCCATTCATCGTCGGGGGCTTCATCTAGTCCTACAAGCCGAAGTGGTAATCCCTTCTCTATCACTTCGTTAATTAATGCTAGGCCTTCACTCATTTCACCACCGCCCCCGGTGCCTAGCACAGTACAGCCTAGCAAAATGTCTTTCATATCTTGAAAGCTTAGTTCTTTCATAGGTTTTCTCTTTCGGTGGTGTCTTTGGTTGCGGTTGCGGGTGCAGTGCTATCGGTACTGTTCTTTACGGCGCTCTTATTAGTAAGAACTCGCATTGCGCGGGTTAAAATAAGGTAGCTGGCTAACGAAATAATTAAGGCGTCTATGGCTTCAATAGGGGTGATAAAAAGCCCTGTTTCAGCGCTGGTAAAGCTAAACAGGATACCGGTTATCCACGCGGCTATGGCGCAAATGTTAAACGCAGGAATAAAGTCACCCGCCCGGTACACAGCTTGTCGTCGAAGAATAAAAAAATCAGCGCAGTAGATAGCCGCAACAGGGGTAAACATGATAGACAAAGAGAAAAGGAATTCAGAAAAACTATCAAGCAAATTAAGTGATGACGCCACGGCTCCCATCACACCCATCGCAATAATCAGTAATTTTTGTTTGCCACCATTAATGACTGCCGCAGCCCCCAATGAGGCACTGTATAAATTCAGTACATTGGTGAGCCAGCTGGAACAAATAAGCAATACAAAGGCGGCTAGCCCCAGCCCAACCTTTACCATCAGGGCAAGAATATCGTCACTACCGAATACATTTGCGGCTAACGAAGCAGCAATGTAGACAAACGTGCTTAATAGAAAAAAGGGAATGAAAGACGCCGACCATGCATCTCGTTTTGTTCGACAAAAGCGGGCTAAGTCGGGCAGCAACACGATAGACACAATAAAGCTTCCTACCACCGCCGACACCGCCGTACCAAACCCCATCGTGGGCTCGACGGACGCCAAGCCACCTGAGGTCTCTATCGCCATCGCGCTTTTTATTAATAGGAATAGCGTAACCATTCCCATAATAGGTACCAGCCAAGTGGATAATTTTTCCATGCGCTGAAAGCCGTACAAGGTAGTAACAACAATGACAGCACTAACGCCCCACTCGATAGCACTGGTGTTAAAAGTAATACCCAAGTAATCGACCAGTAAACCGTTGGTGGCTAGCGCGAATAAGTCAAGATTAACGCCGTACCAGCCTAATAATGATAGTACGAAACAAAAAGACACAAGCTTTGCGCCCCATACCCCAAACACATGGCGTATGGTTAAAAACGATGTTAGCCGGTTAGCATGCCCTACCAGCGCGGTAACCGCCCCAAAGAAAGCTAAAATTAAGCCACCTACCAGAAAAGCAGCAAGACTTTCCCAAAAGCCCAACGCTTCGCCTATTTCTATCCCTGTGATCAGCCCAGGAACCGCAAAGGCCAATGCCCCGTTTATCATACCTACCGCGACGCCACTTGTTTGCGCACTTTCAGGCACAGGCTCCAGGGCGTAGTCATTAGTATCTGTTGTATTTTCAGACGTCATATTTTTGTTATCCCTGTTAAGGTCGACAAATTGCGAAATGACTAACGCATTCCAGCAATTATCGTTTGAATTTATTCACTGACGTAAAAATAACGCATACATTTAGCGCGATAAAAGTCGCTATACACGCCCAATTTTAATTCCCAATACTATTGTGCAAACTTTCCACAAAATAATATTTTGTTAATTAATAAATTTTGATAGTCTGACTAGCGAATTTAACGCTTATTACGAACTTATTGCCATTTTAAAAAATATTATTTCACGCTAGCAAGATACTTTATCTTCTATCTGACTCCTATGAAGACCCCAGCAGAAAAGCTTTTCAGCGCGAAAGACAGTCCTATATGTAGCGATACATGAATTTAAGCTAACAGAAACTACCTTATGAAAAAGATTATTCATTTAGACAGCTACAACCAAAAGATATTGGCCATATTGCATTTGCAAGCAGACCTTACCAACGTGGAATTGGCAGGCCGAGTTAACCTTTCCCCTAGCGCCTGCTTTCAGCGGGTAAAAGCATTAAAAGAAGCTGGCTACTTTCGCACCTTTCACGCTGACGTGAATATTGAAGCCATGTGCGAACATGTTTTCGCCTATGTTGAATTTACCTTACATGACAATAGTGCCCCTTTTAAACGGCGCTTCATTGCTGCTATTCAAGAAATACCAGAGTTCATGGATTGCATGCAAATTACAGGAAAAGTGGATTATGTGTCGTTCAGTTGTTTTGCGAATATCGCCAAACTTAACGAAGCTTGTACATCGTTAAGTGACAGAGAAGACCTTGGTATTAAGCGCATTGAAAATCGGATTATTTTATCAAGAGAAAAATTCTTTTTGGGCTATCCGCTGGCGCAATTAAAATGGTTGGATAAAGCGAAAATTTCTATGGGTGAATCTGCATCAGACAGGTAGCAAAGACGTATTATCGTTAAGCCACTCAGACATTGCTGCCTCATTAACGATCTCTACTTTTCCATACTGCTTACGAATTAGTGAAAGCGATACTAATTTATTCAGGGCCTTATGCGCGGTTAGCACAGTTACGCCTAATCGCTCAGCATAATCGCTTTGCCTAAGCCTTACAGCAGTAGTGTGCTGAGCCGCACTGGTTTGATAAATTAATTTCGCCAACTGTACATGAGTAGGTAAGCGTAAAATGTCATCTAACCGCTCTAGGGTAGCGTGAAGCTTTATGGCAAGATTCCGCGTTAAAAATACGCCAACTTCAGGATGCGCAACCTCAAGTTTCCGAAAGCGGCTTTCATTAATTTGCAGCACATTGCAGTCGGACATTGCTTGCGCATGATGGGTTCTGGCCAACGAAGCATATAGGGTGAATTCGCCAAAGGTGTCGCCCCGCTCCATTACTGTGGTGAGTTGATAGTTACCGTCCACGCCATAATTGCCCACCTTCACTTGCCCAGCCAATACGATGGACAGCCCAGGTTTTAAATCCCCGCGATTGTGGATCATAGCGCCATTTTCGTATTCAGTTGGCGTACCAAATTGATTGCATAACGAAAGTAGTGACTCTTCCATTACAACCTGATTGAGTGCTTTTACATACGACAATTTTTCACCAAATCTATAGTTCTATATATTTACCATGTTAATGGGGTGTTAATTTAACTGCAATAAGTGGAGTTAATTATGAACTATCAAATTGCGATCATCGGAATTTTTCTATTATTTGCGTTACTGGAAGCAAAGCAAGGTAAGCTTTTTAAGAAAAGCGCAGAAGTAAGCGATGATGGAAAAGTCGAACTCATTGGCACTCTAGTACTATTTGTCATTACGCAGCCATTAGTGCTGTTTAGCGCAGGTGCATTGATGCTGTTAGTTGTACCTCAGTATCAAGGAGCATTAAGCAACTCATCTATTTTTCTTCATATTGCACTGCTACTAATATTTGATGACATGATGCAGTATTGGTGGCACCGCCTGTCTCACTCCACACGTTTCCTGTACAACTTGCACCGTGCACATCACAACGGAAAGTACATGAGCGTGCGCATTATCTATCGCAATAATGTGTTCTATTACCTGTTGATGCCATCGCTGTGGTTTTCAGGCGCGCTCATCTATTTAGGGTTAGGCTGGACCTATGCGTTCTATCTTGTGGTTAAGCTAGGTGTGATTACCGGTGCGCATGCCGAATGGAAATGGGACAGATTTTTGTACCAAACGCCGTTTTTTAACAAGCTTGCTTGGGTTCTTGAAAGGACAATATCCACGCCATCTACTCACAGTGCCCATCATGGCTTAAAAGCGGATGATGGCGTAACTAACTATAAAGGTAATTACGGAAATCTATTATTTTTCTGGGACGTGTTGTTTGGAACTGCCAAAATTACGCGAAAATACCCAGCTCAATATGGTATTGAAGGGATGTTTTACGCTAATTGGGTAGAGCAACTTGTATGGCCGCTATACAAAACCCCGCGAAAACCTAAATTGGCTAACAACTCAGCTGAGGAAACGACTATCAAACCGTCATCTAGCCCTAGTGGCAAAGCAGATTCCGAGGGAGAATTGATATCAGAACCTACGGTGAATAAACCTGACCCAGCCATATGAAAAGGGGCTGATGTAGGAGCAGTATTACAACTGCTCCTTACGGTTTTTATTTGTGCTTCCTCGGGAGCTTTGGGTAGATGCTCACTTACAGGCTTACTTAAGCTTCTTCGTAAAGTGTTGCAATCCATTTCTCTTCAGAAATGAAGCTCCATGCCCACTTGTCCCATTTACTATCGAGCCCTGTTTCAGTAATTGCTTCAAGGCTCATGCCTTTTGCTTTCTGCGCTTTTACAAAGGCAAAAGTTTCTTCAATCATGGCAAGAAAGGTCGTGTACTCAGCTTTGTTGCTAAGTTCACCATGACCAGGAATGAGCACAGTATCGTCATCTATTTTCGCCAACACTTGCTTTACTGAATCAATGTAACCTTCAACACTACCGCCAGAATTTAAGTCGATGAATGGGAATAACCCATTAAAAAATAAATCCCCCGTGTGCATGATATCCGGCTGTTCAAACCATACTATGCTATCGCCATCGGTGTGCCCTGATTCAAGATGCATAATGTGAATGGTTTCACCGTTAAAATGTAACTTAATGCCGTTTTCATAAGTGATAGCGGGCAGCGCATCTGGCGATACTTTTTCATCGTTGGCTAATCGAACGCGCACGTTATCGTGGGCGAGAATAGTCGCGCCTTTGTGGCTGTGGAAGAACGCGTTCGAGCCTGTATGGTCGCCGTGGTAATGAGTGTTAATTACATACTTTGGTTTATCGCTACCAAGCTCGCCGAGTGCCGTCGCAATTTTTTCAGCTAAAGGGGCGAATTGATCGTCAATAATTAGAATGCCATCGTCACCGGCAGAAACGCCGATATTACCGCCCATCCCCGTTAACATATGCACCGAGCCTTTAAGTGCTGTTGCCTCTATTTCAACCTTTTCGAAGCGGTCTTGCGAAAAAGCGGCTGGAATGAAGGTAGTCGAGACTAAACTTGCAGCAAGTAGAAAAGTTCGGGTAAATTTGTGCGTCATCAGGGTTCCCTAAAAGAGTGCTTATTATTGAATAGATTTAAATACACTATGACCTAGTTTGCGGTTCAGATCATTTTTTCGCCGTTTGGGATCTCACCAATATAAGCAAATCGAGGGACAGACTTACCTTCTACCAGCACCTCTTCTTCAAACATACTCAATGGGCGCACCCACAGGGCTTTTTCGCCATAACATGGGCGATATACCACTAAGGAAGACTCGTCTTCTGAATGTGTCGCTACTTCATAAACGTCGTAATCACTGCCTTTATAATGGCGGTAGCGACCTGGGGTTTTGAGCTCTTGGTTTTTAGGTTTTGGGGTAGTCATGATGGCTCCTGCTTTTTACTTTTTGTTAATTTGAATACGGTAGAAGTCGGACTCTGTTCATAAAGCGTCTGATAAGGTTGCTCAATTTTGAAGTTATTCACTAATCTACTCGGCTATCTACTCATCTAGGTACTCACCTATCTCGCACTTTACTACTCACCTTTCTAATCACCTATCTACTCACCCTCTAGGGGTAAAGGGAGTTGATGTATGGTTTGTGCCTCACCAAGACCAATGTGCAGACCAACTAAGCGTATACCACGGCCTTTAGCACGCTCGTAAGCTTCTTGTAGTAGGGTATCAAAGTAATGCGCATTTAACGAAGGGCATCGATGCTCAACCGTGGTTAGCTGGAAGTCTTGAAATTTAAGTTTCACCCCTTGAGTGCGAATACGAACAGGTTTGCCTGTACGCTTTTCATGGGCCTGTATGCGTTCCTGAAGCTTTTCTAGTAAATGAGGCATAAAGTCGCGACATTCTTCTAATGAGTGAATATCGTTGCTTAGCGTGCGCTCTACGCCTATAGACTTACGCTCTCTTGATACTGACAGTTCTCGATCATCAATACCATGCGCACGCTCCCATAATACCGCGCCAAATTTACCTAATTCTTTTTGTATGCGCTCAAACGGGTAACTGCGCACATCGTTACAGGTGGCTAAGCCTAATCGTTGTAGCTTTTGCATTGTCACCTTACCTACCCCTGGAATTTTTTTAAGAGGCATGGCCCTTACAAAACTATCTAATTTATCGGGGGTAATAACACAAATACCATTCGGCTTATTTTCATCGCTGGCCACTTTTGCTACGAACTTACAGGGCGCTACACCCGCCGATGCGGTTAACCCCAGCTCTGACTCTATTCGACTTCTAATTTCTTCTGCTATTAACGTGGCACTGCCACCGCAATATTGGCTATTGGTGACATCGAGGTAAGCTTCATCTAACGAAAGAGGTTCGATTAAATCGGTATAGTCGGCAAATATTTCGCGAATTCGTTGGGACTCTTTTACGTAAGCCTCCATGCGTCCTTTCACTAAGGTAAGATTCGGGCAAAGCTTAAATGCGTAAGCGGTAGCCATGGCGGAACGAACACCATATTTACGGGCAGGATAATTACAGGTAGAGATAACCCCTCGATGCTGTGAGCTTCCACCAATGGCAATAGGGATATTACGTAACGCAGGGTTGTCACGCATTTCAACCGCAGCATAAAAGCAGTCCATATCTACATGGATGATTTTTCGCATGGTGTATGCTCCCAAACTGCCCCTAAGCCGCCCCTAAGTAGCTAGCTCTAGTATACAAGCCTTTAAAAAAAGCTGTATGTAAAAACAGTATTCTAGAACATATCAGTAACGCTTACCACTATATACGATGATAGTAAGTAACTACTTAGCGCTAACTATGAATGAACGGGCAAAATGGGCGTATCGTTTTAGATAAAAAAGCGCGGTAAGCTTACCGCCTATCGCGCTTTTATCTATGAACGGTTATTGCAGTGTAGTGGATTTCAATATCTTGCAAGTCCGTGGTATGAAAGGCTCTATTTATTAGCGCCTACTGACATCACCAGGTTAACTACACCATCAGATTAAAGGATCTGATTCTGTTTCCATTCATTCAATTTCTTTTCTCTCGCTTCTTCTTTTTCCATACGAGACTTTTTGCGGTCGCAAGGCTCTGGGCAATCACATGCTTTCGCGATACCTAATGCGCCTAATCCACCGCAACTACCTGAGATAGTTTTGCGCTGCACCACGTAGCCAACAGCCATGGCGAGTACCATAGTGAGGAAGAAACCGAATGCTAAAATAAACGTAGACATAGCCTACTCCTTAATTATTTACTTCTACCAGTTTATCAAATTCTGGCGTGGCATACTCTTCAAATCCGTCTGCCGTGCGACGAATGAGGAATACAGCAAGTTGTTCTTGCTCTGCAAGGTCGATTGCTCGTTGCCACCCCATTACATTGAACGCTGTGGCTAAGCCATCAGCAATCATTGAAGATGGGTTTACCACCGTAACCGATACCAAATCATGGGTTATCGGCGAGCCGGTATTCGGATCAATCAAATGAGAGTAGCGTTTACCGTCTTCTTCGTAATAGTTACGGTAATCGCCCGAAGTCGCTATAGCATTAGTACCAATAGACACCACTTTTTGGACCGCGCGTTCTGTCGTGACCGGCTTTTCAATCGCAATTAGCCATTCACTGCCATCGCCGCGTTCGCCTTTAACCCGCATTTCACCGCCAATCTCTACAAGGTAATGTTGTAAGTGATGAGCATCTAAAATCGCTGCCACTTCATCAACACCATAACCTTTAGCAATCGTTGATAAATCAACGTAAAGCATAGGATTTGCCTTCATAAGACCGGTTGGCGTTGTAGATAATTTCTCATAGCCTACATAATCTCGTACTGCATCGATATCGGCTTGGGTTGGCACTTTTTCAGGGCGTTTATTCGGACCGAACCCCCACAAATTGACCAAGGGGCCTACCGTAACATCTAGCACGCCGTCACTCAAACGAGCCAACCGGAGTGCTTCGTTAACTACCGTTAGTGTCTCTTTAGACACCTCGAAGTTATCAGAATAACGATATTGGTTAAATCGAGATAACTCAGATGTTGTGTCGTAGGTAGACATCAATTTATTAATATTAACTAGCTTTGCATCAATCTCTTCCTGCAAGCCTTCAACTTCTTTTTCACCTTCCGCAAGCACATACTTAACATTATAAGTCGTGCCCATGGTTTGGCCTTGCAGATGCGCTACTGCAAGCGGTTTGTCGCTGCAACTTGCTATCATTAGAATACTGATAGCGATAATAGCTAACGCTATACGTGCAAAAAATCGAATCACGTTTATGGTCCTTTAACTAAACAAAAAGGGGGCTCTCGCCCCCTTTCTTACCTAATGGATTTCGGATTAACCACCGAAGTCATCAAGCATTATATTTTCGTCTTCAACACCTAGTTCTTTCAACATGTTGATAACGGCTGCGTTCATCATAGGTGGTCCACACATGTAGAACTCACAATCTTCTGGCGCAGGGTGGTCTTTCAAATAGTTCTCAAGAAGAACTTGGTGAATGAACCCAGTATAACCTTCCCAGTTGTCCTCAGGCTGAGGATCTGAAAGGGCTACATGCCATTTGAAGTTATCGTTTTCTGCAGCTAACTCATCGAAGTCTTCTGTATAGAACATTTCACGAAGTGAACGTGCACCGTACCAGAAGCTCATCTTACGATCTGTTTTTAAGCGACGAAGTTGGTCGAAGATATGAGAACGCATTGGCGCCATACCAGCTCCACCACCGACGAATACCATTTCGTTTTCAGTTTCTTTTGCAAAGAATTCACCGAATGGACCAGAAATAGTGGCTTTGTCGCCTTCTTTAAGGCTCCAGATGTACGATGACATTTTACCAGCAGGTAGACTTAGGTTATTAGGTGGCGGCGTAGCAATACGCACGTTCAACATAATAATGCCTTCTTCTTCTGGGTAGTTAGCCATTGAGTAAGCACGAATAGTTTCTTCATCTACCTTAGATTCGATATCGAAGAAACCAAAGCGTTCCCAATCACCACGATACTCATCAGGGATTTCAAACTCTTTGTACTTAACATGATGCGCAGGGGCTTCAATTTGAATGTAACCACCAGCACGGAAAGGTACGCTTTCACCGTTAGGAATTTGAAGCTTAAGTTCTTTGATGAAGGTGGCTCTGTTGTCGTTAGAAATAACTTCACAATCCCACTTTTTAACACCAAATACTGACTCTTCAAGTTCGATTTCCATGTCTTGCTTAATCGCAACCTGACATGACAAACGACAGCCTTCACGGGCTTCACCTTTAGTGATGTGATCAAGTTCAGTTGGAAGAATTTCACCACCACCTGAATGCACGTCTACACGGCACTGACCACATGAACCACCGCCACCACATGCTGAAGATACGAAGTATCCTGCATCTGCTAGTGCGCCAAGAAGCTTGCCGCCTGGCTCAGTTTTAATTGCTTTGTCTGGGTCGCCATTAATGGTGATAGTTACATCACCGCTAGGTACCAGCTTCGACTTAGCAAACATGATGATAAATACTAGCGCCAATACAATGGCAATAAACATGCCGACGCCTAGGAAAATTTCTACTTGATTCATTTATATGCTCCCGAGCTCGATTACAGCTGAATACCAGTGAATGACTGGAAGCCAAGTGCCATAAGACCCGCAATCATGAACACAGAGCCCAGACCACGAATACCATCAGGCATATCGGCATATTTAAGCTTTTCACGTACAGCGGCCAAAAGCACAATTGCGATTGCCCAACCCATACCACTTCCTACGCCGTAAACGACACTTTCGGTCAAGTTGTATTCACGTTGTACCGCGAATGCCACACCACCGAAGATAGCGCAGTTAACCGTAATTAGCGGAAGGAAAATACCAAGCGCGTTATAAAGCGCAGGGAAAAACTTATCTAAGCTCATTTCCAAAATTTGAACCAATGCCGCGATAACGCCGATAAAGGTTAAGAAATTCAGGAAGCTTAAATCTGCATCAGGGAAACCAGCCCAAGCTAGTGCACCTGGTGCAAGGATGTTCACATAAATGATTTGGTTAACCGGTACAGAAATACCCAGTACTACGATTACCGCAACACCAAGACCCATAGCAGTTTTAACTTTCTTCGATACCGCCAAGAAGGTACACATACCTAAGAAAAGTGATAACGCCATGTTCTCAACAAAAATTGAGCGAACAAATAACGACAAATAATGTTCCATGACTTACTCCTTAGGCTCTACTTGCTCGGGACGAAGGGTACGGATAACCCAAATCATACCGCCGATTAAGAAGAATGAGCTAAATGGTAGGATTAACAAACCATTACCCTGATACCAACCACCGTTTTGAACTAGTGGAAGAATTTCGAAGTTCAGAATAGTACCGAAACCGAATAGCTCTTTAATTGTACCAATAACAATAAGTACAAATGAGTAACCTAAACCGTTACCAATACCATCTAAAAAGCTCATCAGAGGTGGGCTCTTCATTGCATAGGCTTCAGCACGACCCATTACGATACAGTTAGTAATAATCAAACCAACGAATACCGACAGCTGCTTCGAAATTTCGTACGAATAAGCCTTCAATATTTGGTCAACTACGATTACCAACGACGCGATGATAGTCATTTGGATGATAATACGAACGCTTGATGGTATCTGGTTACGAATCATTGAAATAAACAAGTTCGAAAACGCTACAACCGTGGTTAGCGCTAAAGACATTACCAAGGCTGTTTCTAGCTTAGTGGTAATAGCCAGTGCTGAACAAATACCCAGAACCTGTAAGGCGATAGGGTTGTTGTCCATAATTGGCCCAAAGAGGGCCTTTTTCATTTCTTTAGTATCTGCCATGAGACTCCCCTTATGAACGCCATGCCTGAGTCTTCAGGAACTGGCCGAAGCCTTGCTCGCCTACCCAGTATTGAATCGTGTTTTCAACACCTTTACTGGTTAGGGTAGCACCTGAAAGCGCATCAATAGTGTGTGGATTGCTTGGGTTTGCATTTTTAACTACGCGGATAGCCACTTCGCCATCTTCAAATAGTTTCTTTCCATCCCATTTGTCCTGCCACGCTGGGTTTTGCACTTCGCCACCAAGTCCTGGTGTTTCTTTTTGTTGATAGTAAATCAACTCACGAACTGTTTCGCCATCGGCGTCAAGGGCAAGAAAACCGTACATAAGATCCCACAAACCACTACCGTGAACGGGTAAGATAATGCGAGATACATCGCCAGCTTCGTCACGTACCAAATAAACACTGGCAACATTAGGGCGACGTTGGAAGCCAACGTTGCTGCTAGTCACTTTTGTGCTGTACTCAGTTTGCTTAGCGGCTTTATACATATCGTAATCTGGTTCTGGTGCTTCTACAAACTCACCGCTTTCCAAATCAACATAGCGAGATTCAATCTTTTCGCTATATGTACTTTCGATTGTTTTACCTGTCATGCCTGCTTCGTAAAGCCCTGCTGCGTTCAAAATGTTGCTCTTTTTATCAAGCGACGCATTAGTTTGTTGTAATGAGCGCAAGCCTACAGCTGCGCCAGATACAACAATTGAACACACAAGACAAACGGCAACTACAACGCCAATCGTTTTTCCTAAAGATTCTTTTTTAGCCGACACGAGCTACCCTCCGCTTGATATTACTTTGTGCGACGAAATAGTCGAACAGTGGCGCCCAAAGGTTGGCAAAAAGAATGGCCAACATTACACCTTCTGGGAAGGCTGGGTTTAGCACACGTACAAGTACTGTCATAAAGCCGATGAAAATACCGTATGCCCACTTACCTTGGTTGGTAAACGATGCAGACACAGGGTCTGTGGCCATAAAGAACATACCAAAGGCAAGACCACCAATAACAAAGTGCCAATGTGCAGGCATAGCAAACATGTAGTTGGTATCACTACCAATCATATTCAGCAAGGTGGCAAACACGGCTACCCCAATTGCTACACCAGCAACAATTCGCCAGCTTGCAATACGCATGTACATAATGAACAAGCCACCAATTAAGATAGCTAATGCAGAAACTTCACCCGCAGAACCTGCGATAGTTCCGAAGAAGCTGTCAAACCAAAGGTCCATATTAGCGTAATCAAGTGCGCCTGAAGCCGCTTGGCTTAATGATGTTGCACCTGAGTACCCATCAGCAGCAACCCAAACTTGGTCACCAGAGATTTGTGCAGGATAGGCGAAGTATAAGAACGCACGACCAGACAATGCAGGGTTAAGGAAGTTACGGCCAGTTCCGCCGAAGACTTCTTTAGCGATAACCACACCAAAGGTAATACCTAATGCAACCTGCCAAAGCGGGATAGTTGCTGGTAACGTTAATGCGAAAAGTACCGAGGTTACGAAGAAACCTTCGTTAACTTCGTGCTTACGTACAGAAGCAAATAGTACTTCCCAGAAGCCACCAACAATAAAGGTAACTGCATAGATAGGTAACCAGAAGCAGGCACCATAGAAGAATAGCCCTAACAAACCTGAGTTTGCTAAGTCTCCACCTAAGGCAGTGAATAACCCTGCTTGCCATGTGTCAGGCAGTGTACCGGCACCAGCGGCAATAGCTTCTTGCGCTTGGAAACCAATGTTATACATACCGAAGAACATTGCTGGGAATGTTGCTAACCACACCAAAATCATGATGCGTTTAAGGTCGATGCTGTCACGCACGTGCGTGTTAGCTTTATTTACTTTACCAGGAGTGTAGAAAATTGTTGCCGCTGCTTCATACAGTGCATACCATTTTTCGTGCTTTCCACCTGGCTCAAAATTTGGTTCAATCTTTTCTAAATACGCTTTTAAACCCATGACTAACCCTCTTTCTCAATCGTGGTCAAACAGTCGCGTAAAATCGGGCCGTAGTTGTATTTGCCAGGGCATACATAGGTACACAATGCCAAATCTTCTTCGTCCAACTCTAAACAACCCAATGTCTGAGCACTGTCACAATCACCAGAAATCAGATCTCTAAGCAAAAGCGTAGGGATGATATCTAGGGGCATAACGCGTTCGTAATTACCAATTGGCACCATAGAGCGCTCAGAGCCATTGGTTGTTGTTGTCATATCAAACTTCTTGCTGCCACCTAAGTGACCAAGATAAGCGCGCGTGACGGAATGCTTGTCTGAACCAGGCGTGATCCAACCAAGGAATTTCTTCTCGCGACCTTCTTTAAGCAGTGATACTTGGGTGTGGAAACGACCTAGGAAGCCGTGAACACCTTGTGCGGTTACGCCGTTTAATACAGAACCTGAAACCACACGTACGTCACCGTCTTGTTGTTCGTTTGCTAGCAACTCTTCTAAATCAGCACCGATAGTGGTACGAACTAGACGAGGATTTTTAGCAGATGGACCACCAATAGCAATAACACGACGGGCATCTAGCTCACCCGTAGTAAGCAACGCGCCAAAGGCCATTACATCTTGGTAGCTAATGTGCCAAACCGTTTTATTCAAACCAGCAGAATCCAAATAATGGATATGTGTACCTGCTAAGCCGGCTGGGTGTGGTCCTCCGAATTCTTCTACGTCTACTGCGGCATCGCCAGTGGCTACTGATGAGCCTGGAGCTTTACAAACGTAAACTTTGCCGCCACTTAACTGCGTTAACGCTTTTAAGCCGTTTACGAAGTCATCGTTGCGCTCAGCAATAATCACCGCTGGGTCCGCGGCTAGCGGATTGGTGTCCATTGCTGTAACAAAGATTGAATTTGGTACCGAGTCAAGGGCTGGAGATTTGCTAAATGGACGCGTACGTAACGCTGTCCACATACCTGACTCAACTAGGATTGATTGGAGTTGCTCCCGCTCAGTACTCGCGATTTTGTCTGCAGCAATTTTATCAAAGCTAACAGCATCACTGCCATTAACCTTAACCACTACTGATTGCAATACACGCCTTGCACCACGGTTTACCTCTACCACTTCACCCGCAGCTGGAGCAGTGAACTTAACGCCAGGATTCTTTTTGTCTTCAAAAAGCATCTGGCCTTTTTTCACTACATCGCCAACTTGGACGTGCATGGTAGGACGCATACCCACATATTCTTCTCCCAGAATGGCAACGCGTGAAACAGCAGACCCTTCAGCGATCTCCTGCTTCGGCGCTCCCTCTATTGGGAGGTCGAGACCTTTCTTGATTTTTATCATATGTAATCGCACTACTCTAATAGAAATACTCTTTTGCATGACCGCAGACAATCCTGCTTATCAGCATGCAAAAGCGTACTATTGTTAAGGTGTAGAACACCTTTAATATTTAGATTGACGGAATTTACTTACTGTTACGGTCAGCCTGTTATGAAGCCGTAACTTACATTCCAAATGTATAAGCGACGTTATACGCCTTTTCTTTTATAGACCAACAGTGAAAATTTACACTTATTTTTGTTGTTGTATTACTGCAATTAACGCTGTTGTTGAGTAGAAGTAGAATAGACCCCTACTTAATTTCGGGATTTTAGCATTAACCGAGCGGTTTGTGCCACGCAAATCATAGATAAAGAGCAACTTTTCTATAATTTAATGTAAACCCCATTTACGTTTAAGTGGTAAGTAAACAACGAAAAAGCCGTCTATTCGACGGCTCTACTCAATATTAGGCTTATTTAAGTATAGTAAACCTCTACCATTTCACGAGCGGGTCAATATCCTGTTCGTAATCAACACCTTCAACATCAAAACCAAACAGTTTTAAGAATTCGTGGTGATAACCAGCGTAATCGCTTAGTTCATGAAAGTTCTCTTGGGTCACTTTGTCCCACAAGGCTTGAATTTTAGCTTGCGTAACGTCATTGGTTTCAATGCCGTCCATGCGATAGCGGTTTGCCTCATCTAATGTGGGTGTATCACCAAATAGGCAAGTTGAGAACAACCCATGTATTTGTTCAATACAGCCCTCATGGGTCCCGTCGCGCTTCATCACTTCCTGCATTAACGAGATATAAAGCGGCATAACCGGAATGGCAGAACTGGCTTGTGTGACCAAGGCTTTCAACGAACTTACATTCGCTTCAACGAGTAATTCGGTATTTTTGCCAATGATAGCCGCGGCAGCTCTGTCTAAGTCTTCTTTTGCTTTTCCGATGGTCGCTTGACCATAGATGGGCCACGTTAGTGCTTTGCCGATATAGGTGTACGCCGTGGTCTTGCAACCTTCAGCAAGTACGCCAGCCTCTGCTAGATGATCCATCCAGCGCTCCCAATCTTCTCCGCCCATGACTTTAATGGTGTTTAAGATTTCGTCGTCATTTGCCGCCTCTAGCGTAACATCATGCACTTTATCTTTGTCGGTATCGTACGTTTTGGTGGTGTACTCACGCCCCACAGGTTTAAGCGTAGATTTATAGACCACGCCCGTATCTGGATCGGTTCTGCGCGGTGATGCCAAGCTATAAATCACAAGGTCGACCTTGCCCATATTGGCTTTAATCTTATCGATTGTTTGCGCTTTAATTTCATCTGAAAACGCATCACCGTTAATAGTTTCAGCATAAAGCCCTTTTTTAGCTGCCTGCTGATGGAAGGCTGCAGTATTGTACCAACCTGCTGTGCCAGTTTTACGTTCTGAAGGCGCTTTTTCGAAGCAAACGCCAAGGGTTTTTGCACCATAACCAAATGCAGAAGTAATACGCGATGCCAATCCGTAACCGGTTGAGCTACCAATCACTAGCACGTTTTTAGGGCCATCACCTAAGTTGCCTTTCTCTTCAATATAGGCAATTTGTTGTTCTACTGACTTTGCACAACCCACAGGATGTGCGTTTGTGCAGATAAAGCCTCTCACTTTAGGCTTGATAACCATAATCATTTTCCTTTTTTATGCGTGCGCCTATTGTAAACGTGCAAGGGCTTATAACAACTCGGAGCAGATGACACTAACTAAGCACCGAACACCCTATTCATCAAAAAGATACACATGTACAAACGGGTAGCGAAGTTCGAAAGCGGTTTTTAAAGTCTATATCGAAAGAATATCTTGGAACGCTATGTAATGTATACGAAAACAAAAATGATGAGCGACTATTGCGCTAGAAGCAAATGAAAAAGCGAGAGTTCAAACTATATTACGAACTGAAAATAAGTAAGGCAGAGACAGGAAAAGGCAGAGACAGGAAAGTGAAGTATGAAATGTGGCGTTAAATATAAAGTGGAACGAATCATGACTACACATGAATAAAAAGGTGAGCCCCCACAAGAGCTCACCTTTTTGAGTGAATTAACTTAAGATATCAAGCAATTCAACATCAAAAATTAACGTGCTGTATGGTGCGATTGCTGCACCAGCACCTTGCTCACCGTACGCAAGGTCGTGTGGTACGTATAGACGCAGCTTAGCACCAACTTTCATAAGCTGTAATGCTTCAGTCCAGCCTCTGATCACGCCGCCAACTGGGAATTCAGCCGGTTGACCACGATCGTAAGAACTGTCAAAAACGTCACCTGAAGTAAGTGTACCGTGGTAATGAACGCGAACCGTGCTATCTGCAGTTGGCGTTTCGCCATCGCCTTCAGCCAATACTTCGTATTGTAGGCCAGATTCAGTCACTTGAACTTCTTCACGCTTTGCGTTTTCTTCAAGGAACTTAACGCCTTCTTCGATAACCGCTTTGCTTGCTTCTTCTTTCTCAGCTTGCATACGCTTATGGATTTCGCCGAATGCATCACGTAGTGCGTCGTTATCAACCTGCGGAGCTTGACCCGCGAAAGCATCTTTTAACCCTGTCACTACTGCATCAATCGCTAAACCTTCGAAAGGGTTAGATTGCAATTGTTGACCCATTTGAAAACCAATGCCGTAACTTGCTTGGGTTTCTACTGTGTTGAATGTATCAGTCACAAGAACTCCTGAAATTAAATTACAAATGCAGTACAAATTTCAAACAAACCGCGTTTCACGAATATGTTTCTGCATTTTCCGGTGCAAGAGTGTAGCACACCAGAATTTATCTTGCTTTGAGCATTAAATAGATGGGTGCAAATGGAACAAAATATTGTAAATTATAACGCAAAGTGGTTTTACAACTTGTTAAGTACTTAGTATGGTGAAGGCCATATAATTGGGAGGATAGCATGCACACTCATTACGATGCTGAACTAAAAGATACAGTTAGATACCTTGGCAAAACGCTAGGTGAAACCATCAAAAACCAATTAGGCCAAGAGTGGCTTGATCGCATTGAGAAGATTCGAAAAGACGGCCGAGCGTCTTATCAGGGAGACACGAGTTGCAGTGACGAACTGAAAGAAACTTTCAAAACGATGACCGACAGCGACTTGCTGACGGTAGGTCGTGCTTTCGCACAGTTTCTAAATCTTGGAAATATTGCAGAGCAAGAATATAACAGCGCAATGAACGTTGACGCGTCTATTGATGCACTGTTTAAGCATCTAGATAAAGCCGAACTCACGGCTGATAAAGTGCAAGAAGCTGTGGGCAAGCTAAACATCGATTTAGTGTTAACGGCCCACCCGACTGAAGTAACCCGTCGTACTCTTATCCATAAACACAAAGAACTAGCTGACTGCTTACAAGAGGTTCATCAAGAATCGCTAACTGGCGCAGACAGAAGTAAAGTTGAAACCCGCGTTGCTGATTTAATTAGTCAGGCTTGGCATACAGAAGAAATTCGCTCTGTACGCCCTACCCCGGTAGATGAAGCTCGCTGGGGATTTTCAGTTATTGAAAACTCACTGTGGGAAGCCGTTCCTGATTTCTTGCGCGAGCTAGATGGCCGCTTACAGGAAGATTACAGTGTGTCGCTTCCTCTAGATGCTTCACCGGTACAATTTAGTTCTTGGATGGGCGGTGACCGCGACGGTAACCCGTTCGTAACCTCAAAAGTTACCGAGCAAGTACTATTGTTAGCGCGCAAACGTGCCGCGAAACTTTTCGCATTAGATTTAGACCGCTTGCAAGTTGAGTTGTCTATGTACGACTGCAATGACGCATTGCGCGAAAAAGTAGGGGATGCGAACGAACCTTACCGCGCTCTACTTCGCCCTTTGCTTGACCGTTTTATCGCTACCCGAGATGGCATTGCTAATTATTTAGCAGGTAAAAAACCAGATACGTCTAATTGGATTGAAAGCAACGATGAACTGTTAGAAGCACTACTGCTTTGCCACCAGTCACTTATCGATTGCGGCATGGACGTAGTCGCTAAAGGCTTACTGCTAGATACCATTCGCCGTGCCCGCGTTTTTGGAATTCACCTACTTCGTTTAGATGTGCGCCAAGATTCAGAACGCCACGCCGATGTATTTAGCGAACTGACCCGCTACCTTGGCTTGGGTGATTACTCACAGTGGAGCGAAGAAGACAAGCAAGCCTTCTTGCTTCGTGAACTTGGCTCAAAGCGCCCTCTCTTCCCTGCACAATGGGGCGCATCTGACGATGTGAAGGAAGTACTTGAGACATGCAAAGTCATTGCTAAACATAGTAAACACGGCTTTGGTATTTACATTATCTCGATGGCAAGTGAGCCATCAGACGTACTTGCGGTTCAATTGCTGCTTAAAGAAAGCGGTGTTGATTGGCCGATGCCTGTAGCACCTTTGTTTGAAACGCTAGACGATTTAAACAACTCGCCAAGTGTTATGCGCAAATTGCTTTCTATCGACTGGTATCGTGGCTATGTGAAAGGCCGTCAGTTCGTGATGATTGGTTATTCAGATTCAGCCAAAGATGCCGGCGCATTAGCGGCAGGTTGGGCTCAGTATCAATCTCAAGAAGCATTGGTGGCTATTGCTGAAGAATTTAATTGTTCGCTAACTTTATTCCACGGTCGTGGCGGTACTATTGGCCGAGGCGGTTTACCTGCACACGCAGCGATTTACTCGCAGCCTCCTGGTTCATTGGAAGGTGGATTCCGCGTTACTGAACAAGGCGAAACTATTCGTTATAAGTTTGGAATGCCTAAACTGGCCAAACGTAGCTTAGGTATTTATGCCAGCGCGATAATTGAAGCTATGTTGTTCCCACCCCCAGCACCAAAGGAAGAGTGGCGTGAACTTATTACCACGATGGCTGGGCAAGGTCGTGACAACTACCGTGCTACTGTGCGTCATGACGAAGATTTTGTACCCTACTTCCGCGTGGCGACACCTGAACAAGAGCTTGGTAAGTTACCGCTAGGCAGCCGACCTTCTAAGCGTAAACCACAAGGTGGTATTGAAAGTCTTCGTGCAATCCCTTGGATATTTGCATGGGCGCAAACGCGTCTAGTCTTGCCGTCATGGTTGGGTGTAATGCGCGCTATCGATAGCGTGAAGAATGCCGAAAATGAAAAAGTCGTGAACGAAATGTTCGCTGAATGGCCTTTCTATCGTTCACGCCTATCTATGCTGGACATGGTATTTCACAAAGCGGACCCCCGTATCAGTGAAGCCTACGATGAGCGCTTGGTACCAGAAGAGCTTAAGCATTTTGGTGCAGCTCTTCGAGAGGAACTAAAAGAGAGTATTGCTTCATTGCTTGAACTCACTGGCGAAAACGACATCATGAAAGCTGATCCGTTAGGGAAAGAATCGATGGAAATTCGTGCTGCGTATTTGCAGCCGCTTCATTATTTGCAAATCGAGTTGCTAGATCGAATTCGTAAAGCGGGCGATGATGTACATAATCATGATTTGGAGCGTGCCATGATGGTGACTATTACTGGTATCGCAACCGGCATGCGTAATACAGGTTAATACCTATCTTGATAGGTACATAATCATGCTATTCAAACAAATAGCAAAAATAAAAAAGCCCGCTTAAAGCGGGCTTTTTAGTGAGTTTACATTACAAACTGATTATTAAGCCTGCAACTCAAAGCGATCGGCATTCATCACTTTAGTCCATGCTTTCACAAAGTCTTTAACGAACTTCTCTTTGTTATCATCTTGCGCATAAACCTCAGCGTAAGAACGTAATATAGAGTTCGAACCGAAGACCAAGTCGACACGAGTTGCCGAAAACGCTTGTTCGCCAGAAGCTCTGTCTACGATACCGTAAGTACTTCTACTCGTCGGTTTCCATGTGTACTTCATATCGGTGATATTCACAAAGAAATCGTTTGTAAGTGAGCCTATACTATCGGTGAAAACACCGTGACTTGTACCTTCGTAGTTAGTGCCTATGACACGCATACCACCTATCAGCACTGTCATTTCTGCCGCCGTCAACCCTAAAAGCTGGGCCTTATCTAACAGCAACTCTTCAGGCTTAACCACATAATCTTTAGGCAAGTAGTTTCTAAAACCATCTGCCTTAGGCTCTAGTGGTTCAAATGAATCAGCATCGGTCATTTCGTCGGTAGCGTCTCCGCGTCCAGCAGTGAACGGAACATCTACACTGAAACCAACTGCTTCAATCGCTTTTTCTACACCTACATTACCGGCCAATACGATGGTATCAGCTAGACTAGCACCGGCAGACTCTGCAAGGGGTTTTAATACCGACAACGCCTTAGCTAGTTTTTCCGGTTCGTTCGCTTCCCAGTCTTTCTGAGGCGCTAACTGAATGCGAGCACCATTTGCACCACCACGTAAATCTGAACCACGGAAGGTTCTAGCACTGTCCCATGCAGTCGATACCATTTCGCTTACGGTAAGGTCCGACGCAGCGATACTGGCTTTCAATGCATCCACATCGTAGGACGTACTACCTGCAGGTACAGGATCTTGCCAAATTAACGTTTCTTCAGGTACTTCCGGCCCGATGTAACGAACTTTAGGCCCTAAATCTCTGTGGGTTAACTTAAACCACGCTTTAGCAAATACTTCACTGAAGTAGTCTGGGTTGTTGTAAAACTTCTCAGAAATCTCACGGTAGATTGGGTCCATTTTCATGGCCATATCTGCATCAGTCATAATAGGGTTATAACGTTTTGATGGGTCTTCAACATCAACAGGCTTGTCTTCCTCTTTAATGTCGATAGGTTCCCATTGCTCTGCGCCCGCTGGTGATTTTTTCAATTCCCAGTCGTAGTTAAGTAGCAATTCGAAGTAACCGTTATCCCATTGTGTTGGATGAGTTGTCCACGCTCCTTCAATGCCGCTTGAAACTGTATCACGGCCGATACTACGAGTTTCGTGGTTCATCCAGCCTAGACCTTGCTCAACAATATCAGCACCTTCAGGATCTGGCCCTAAACGCTCTGCGCTGCCGTTACCATGGCACTTTCCGACAGTGTGTCCACCAGCAGCTAGCGCAACGGTTTCTTCGTCGTTCATGGCCATACGGGCAAAAGTTTCTCTTACATGAAGCGCTGTTTTAAGCGGATCAGGTTTACCATTCACCCCTTCAGGGTTAACGTATATAAGCCCCATTTGCACTGCCGCTAATGGATTTTCCATTGTGTCTGGGGTTTCAACGTCGTCGTAACGCTCATCGCTAGGAGCTAGCCATTCTTTCTCAGCGCCCCAGTAAGTGTCCTTTTCAGGATGCCAAATGTCTTCCCGACCAAACGCAAAGCCGTAAGTCTTAAGCCCCATGCTTTCATAAGCAACGGTACCAGCAAATACTAGAAGATCAGCCCAGCTAAGCTTGTTGCCATATTTCTTCTTGATTGGCCACAATAAGCGGCGCGCTTTATCAAGGTTAACGTTATCCGGCCATGAATTTAGCGGCGCAAAACGTTGGTTACCCGTAGATGCTCCACCACGACCATCTGCAATACGATAAGAACCTGCGGCGTGCCACGACATTCTGATCATTAGGCCACCATAGTGTCCCCAATCGGCCGGCCACCAAGACTGAGAGTCAGTCATCAGCGCTATCATGTCTTTTTTCAATTCATCGAAATCAAGTGACTTTACGGCTTCGCGATAATCAAAGTCGTCGCCCATCGGATTTGTTTTGGTATCGTGCTGATGCAAAATATCTAGATTTAGTGCTTCAGGCCACCAATCCATATTAGTGCTGCCGGTCGCTGTAAGGCCACCGTGCATAACGGGACACTTTCTTTCTGAATCATTTACATCGCCTAGCTTTGCATTACTCATTTACTGTACCTCTTCGGTGTTCGACAAAGGATTTCATCAATTAAAACTATTAATTGGTATAGCTTTATTCTAATTATTCGGTTGTAGTTAAGACAGTCAGTTTTTTAGATGTGGACGAATAGGTTTAACGATTAGAAAAAATTAAACCTTACGTCGAGAAAACAAGGCCTTATAAATCTATCCGTCAACTCGCTCATGCAGAATTAACTAAAGAAAGCGTAGACAATGATTATGAATTTTCTAGGACTTTTGTCTCTTTTTTTTGTAAAACTTTCCTGACATATCGTAGGATAAACAATCGAATTTAGAGTTAATCCCTAAGAAAGGAAGTCTCACTTGTACAGACTATTTATAAGCTTGCTCCTTGCCTTTTACTTTGCGCTAATGCCCGTAACAGCGCAATCAGAGCCGCTTACTTTGCCCCCAGGGCTGTGGGAAGGCGTGAGTGAGTCTAACTATAATTATAAATTACTCCAGATAAATGAAAACGGGGAACACTTCCTGTTTGAAGCAGGTATAGGCAATGCGTTTCGCCATATCCGACGCCTACCCTTTGATAATGACCATATTGAATGCAATACGCTAAATTGCGAAATAACACTTCCTTCTTATGAAGATGGATATGTTAAACATTTAATTTTATCTCCCTACATAGACACCGGTTACCAAGTATTAGAATCGACTACCAATAAAAACAATAAGCCTATCTTAAGTAGTACCTATCAGTTGGATAAGCAGAAGAACCAATCTTCCGTGCGCAACTTTATCGATATGTACCGAGGTTCAATAGAAGCATTAGCTAACTCAGCTACTGACGATATATTTGGCTTGTGGGTAGGCATTATGCGTATTAGTGGTAAAAATGAACTCATAAGTATTGAGATTTACCCGAACAAAGAAGGCCGCTTAGTGCGATTTATAAATGGTAGCAGCTATACCAATCAGACTAGCTTTAACCCTGAAGATATTCTCAAAGAAGGAAGCGTTTATACCGTTAAAACATCACATCCCACTTTTGCCAACTCACTGTTATTTACCATTCGGTCGTCGAATGTATTAAACGGCTATGCTTATTCAGTTTATAAAAACAGACCACTAGAAAGTATGACGTTTACCCTCTATAGAATTCACAACTAAGCGCCATACTGCGCCCCAAGTAGAATAGCGGCGTACACATGGGTATGAAATCAGTGTCGATTTCGTTTTGAAATTAGATTGTAGCCCATCCCTTGCCAAGGATGCAGTAGCGGAGCCTACAGGGAAGTATTTACGGCTGGTTGTTATCCGGCATGGCTATTATAGGAAGTAGCTATTTATTAGGCCGAGCTGTTCTGCAGAGGCCACAAACAAAACGGCAGGATTAGTAAGGTCGTGAAAAACTGTCAGCAGCGTGGATGCGGTCTTACAAAAAGGATTTTTTATTGCGTGCGATGCGTAGGTGTTGGTAGGTATACGGTTTGAAATTAAATAGTAGCCCCTCCCGTGCCAAGGATGCAGTAGCGGAGCCTACAAACAAAAAGGCAGGATTAGTAAGGTCGTAACAAACTGTCAGCAGCATGGATGCTGTCTTACAAAAAGAATTTATTACTGAGTGCGATGAGTAGGTGTTGGTAGGTATACGGTTTGGAATTAAATAGTAGCCCCTCCCGTGCCAAGGATGCAGTAGCGGAGCCTACAAACAAAAAGGCAGGATTAGTAAGGTCGTAACAAACTGTCAGCAGCATGGATGCTGTCTTACAAAAAGAATTTTTTACTGAGTGCGATGAGTAGGTGTTGGTAGGTATACGGTTTGAAATTAAATAGTAGCCCCTCCACCGCAAGGATGCGGTGGCGGAGCCTACATGGATGTATTTACGGCGTGGCTACGATTTGATTTCAAATCGGATGCCGAGCCTAATACATCCTTAGCCAGTTACGAAATCTACGCCTAGCTTGATGTCGCCACGAAGGCCTTCAAGCATGTCGTTTTTCGCTTTTTCTTCAAATGCGCTTAGCTCGCCGTATGGCAAGATTTCTTCAACACCGTTTGCGCCAAGGCGAACAGGGTGAGCGAAGAATGCAGCATCGTCGCTGTCGTCAGTTTGAACGTAAGTGTATTCAACCACGTTCTCACCTTGCATTGCTGCAACCAATGATAAGCAGAAACGTGCAGCTGCTTGACCCATAGATAGGGTTGCAGAACCGCCGCCAGCTTTAGCTTCAACAACTTCAGTACCTGCATTTTGGATACGAGTCGTTAGGCTTGAAACTTCATCATCAGAGAACTCAACACCTTCAACTTGCGAAAGCAAAGGAAGGATAGTTGTGCCTGAGTGACCACCGATTACCGGTACGTGTACAGAAGCAACGTCTACGTCTTTAAGCTCAGCAACGAAAGTCTCAGCGCGAATTACGTCAAGGGTAGTAACACCGAACAATTTGTTCTTGTTATAAACACCTTTCGCTTTAAGCGTTTCAGCAGCAATTGCCACTGTTGTGTTAACTGGGTTAGTAATAATACCAACACAAGCATCTGGACAATTGTCAGCAACACCTTCAATAAGGTTCTTAACAATACCAGCATTAATGTTGAACAAGTCTGAACGATCCATGCCCGGCTTACGCGGAACACCAGCAGGAATAAGAACAACGTCTGTACCTGTTAATGCACCAGCTAGGTCATCTTTACCGTGACCGGTTACTTTTACTGCAGTTGGGATGTGGCTCAAATCAACAGCTACACCAGGAACAACTGGCGCTACATCGTAAAGCGCTAGCTCAGAACCAGCTGGCAATTGTGTTTTTAACAACAAAGACAGCGCTTGGCCAATACCACCGGCAGCACCTAACACGGCTACTTTCATACCATTTCTCCTATGGGATTACTCACGTATTTAAACGGAACGTCACACTAATGCAACGCGGGGGAAAACTCAATCATCTGATGGTCTTAATACGGCCATTTAAGGCATTTTTACGTTGATATTCACTATCATGCATGATTATGCAATTAAATTGCGCAAAGGTCACCTGTAAGGCACAATATATGATAAATCGTTAATGACCATTTAACTTATTACCGCTAACTACTGTGCAGGACGCTATGGCCAACGCAAAACAAGAGCAACTGATTAAAGCCTTTAAAGAAATTTTAAAAGCGGAAAGCTATGGATCCCAGGGTGAAATAGTGGATGCCCTTAAAACTCAAGGTCATGACAATATTAGTCAATCTAAAATTTCCCGCATGCTAAGTAAGTTTGGCGCGGTACGTACCCGCAATGCCCGTGGCGATATGGTGTACTGCCTGCCGCCTGAACTGGGTATGCCTACCGCTAAAAGCCCGTTAAAGCAACTTGTTCTCGACATTGTGCATAATAATGTGATGGTGATTATTCGCACCAGCCCAGGTGCAGCGCAACTCATTGCACGCTTGCTTGACTCATTAAGCAAAAAAGATGGTGTACTTGGCACCATAGCCGGCGACGACACTATTTTTATCGCCCCTGCCGACGTGACACTTATTGAAGAGTTACGACAACGTGTGGAAGACCTATTCGAGAATGTCTAAGGCACAGCCTTAATTTTTGAGCAAAAAAAACCGCCATCACAAGATGGCGGTAAAGAATTTGTACCAGGGAGATACAAAACAACTTGGTAGCTGTGTATTTAAATTATCACAGACTCAGAAAAGAGTAAGAAAAGAAAAGTAAAGAATTTGAAAACTAGAAATTAATTATAAAATCCATCCTTAGATAAAAACAGCAACATTTAAACTCAACCTTTAAAATTAAATAATATCACCACCACTAAAAACATCCTATTATTCACCAACGTATAAATTCTAAAACCCACAAAAATACCATTGTCATTAATTGTAATTACAGTAACTTTCTTCCACTTTTCAATCTGTACTGAAACGCCCTCACCCACTTTTACTTCAAGCCAGATTTAACTATACTGAATTTGCGCAAAACCTGCGCCTTTTCTGCGCTAAACCCACAAAATTCATACACAATATCTACACACTATTTACCCCCTCACATTACTTCTTCATTTCTATTTTAATTAATATACAGCGTTACCTTTAAATAAATATTAAGAGAGAAAAAAGTAATATTTATTTTACCAATGTATAGAACCGTAAAGGTTTCATCGCTCTGCGTATAAATAAAGTAAATTAGGTCTAAATAGAACAAATTATACACTTTGTAAATTGCCAAATAGCACGACGAAGTGCTTAATTCTCCCGACAGAAAACATCTGCTCAAAATAAAAACTAATAAACGTCTATGTAATTACAAATTGTAATCACCTTCGACAAGGGGAATTAAAATGTTTGACACAAATAAACTCAGCACTGCGGTGAAGCGCGGACTATTACTGGCGGGTTCCGCTAGCCTGTTTGCCGCACCAATGGCCCTCGCACAATCAGATGACGAAAATTCAGCTGAACCTGTAGAAAAAATCCAAGTTACTGGCTCTCGTATTAAACGAGTGGATTTAGAGTCAGTATCTCCCGTTACGGTTATTACTGCTGAATCTATCGCGTTATCTGGTGATACATCGGTTGCCCTAGTATTACGTAACTCTTCGATTAACACTTTCGGTTCATTTCGCGGACAATCTGGCTACGGCAGCGGCGCATCTGCGTCAAGTGAAGTAAATTTACGTGGTCTGGGGGCTGGCGCTACTTTGGTACTAATGGACGGTCGTCGTCTACCAGGTTTAGGATACGATGGTGGTTCATCTTCTGATATGTCGATGATCCCGATGTCGATTGTTGAGCGCATTGAAATTCTTCGCGATGGCGCATCGGCCATTTACGGGTCAGATGCCGTTGCAGGCGTAATTAATATTATTACCAAGAAACAGTTCGATGGCGTTAATGTAGGCTACAGCTTTGAAGATCCAGGAGCAGATGGCGGGAACTCAAGCAAATATAACTTTTCAGCCGGCGTAACCAATGACAAAGGTAGTATCGTTTTCATTGCGGAGCATGAAAACACTCAAGAAGTCAGCGATGTAGCGGTTTCAGGCGAAAATGCACTAGATAGCTATTCAACCTACAGCCCTGTTGCCAATTTCTATGATACAGATACTAGTTCGTATCTTTATAACGAAGATTTGTGTGGCGATGTGGCTGACACATCGATTGAATCTGATCGTTGTGGTTATTACTACGGTAATACCACTTGGCTTTATGGCGCGTCTGAGAAAAACTCTTTAATGACTAAAATCGAGTACGAGTTAGCAGAGAACTTGCAACTTATTACTCGTTTCTCTGCACTACAGACATCTACAGACACTCGTTATGCTGCTACCCCAGTATCTACATCTTCGCTGACCATCGATGCGGATAACGCAATGAACCCTTATGGTCAAGATGGCTCTGTTTACTTCCGAACGTCTAGTTTGGGAACACGAGACACCACCACAGAAAAAACCACCTTTGAAATGGTGACAGGCCTTGAAGTAACCGTTCACCAGGGCCCTATTGACAGTTAGTAATATTTATTTTCAATGATCG
>NZ_CAXBMP010000018.1:0-96016 GCF_963976965.1 uncultured Alteromonas sp. | reverse complement strand
TAACTTACAAAAAGCGGCTTAACTGGGTTGTGTGATTTTGGTTGACCACGTCATTGATAAGCTGTTTATTAAAACGGAAGGTGAGGCCGTTAGCCAAGGGCAAAAACTGTATACCCTTTATTCACCTGCTCTGGTGACTGCGCAAGAGGAATTTGTTATTGCGCTAAAGCGAGGAGACACACGCTTAGCCGCAGGTGCTAAACAACGTTTAAAAGCGCTGCACTTATCGGATGGGTTTATTGCGCAACTCGAAAAAAGCCGCGAGGTTTCACAAACTATTACCTTCTTTGCCCCCCAAGCCGGCGTGGTAGAACATTTAGGAGTTCGCGAAGGATTCTATGTTCAACCTGGCACCACGGTGCTTAGTATTGCTCGTTTAGACAGTGTATGGGTTGAAGCGCGCGTATTTGAACAAGATGTCCCTAAAGTGGCACTTGATCAGCAGGTATCGGTTACGTTTGACTATCTGCCAAATAAAACCTTTTCAGGTAAAGTTGATTTTATCTACCCAGCACTTGATGTTGAAACACGTACGCTCAAAGTACGGGTTACTTTAAAGAACGACAGCGGTGACATTAAACCGAATATGTTCGCCAATGTGATTTTTACCAAGCAAACCGAAAAGCCTGTGCTGTATGTGCCTTATCAAAGCGTTATTCAAATCCAGTCGCAGGGCCAAAATCAAAATCTCGCCCAAAACCGAGTCGTTATGAATGTCGAAGAAAGCTTTAAATCTATAGCCGTCAACGTTGGGCGTAAAGCAGGGGACTTCATTGAAATAACTCAAGGCGTAAATGAAGGTGACAAAATAGTGCTGTCGGCGCAGTTTCTGATTGATTCAGAGTCGTCTAAAACATCAGATTTCAAACGTATGCAGTCTCATGGCGATCATGAAATGGTAAAACACAACAAGCCAATGTCTGATACGCCTGAGCATGACCCAATGCAACACGATCCAACAAAACATGATCCAACACAACACGATTCACCCCAAAAAGAGTCAAACCTGCCAGAGAAATCTCATCATGGATTACAACATCAGGGAGTGAATCACGAGGCCAAGCACCACGAGGGCATGCACCATGATTGAAGCCATCATACGTTGGTCTGTGGCGAATCGCATATTAGTTTTACTGGCAACGTTGTGTATTTCTATTGGCGGGGTAATAGCAGTAAAGCATACACCTATTGATGCCATACCTGATTTATCAGATGTGCAGGTGATTGTTAAAACCAGCTATGCAGGGCAATCGCCTCAAGTGGTGGAAGATCAAGTAACCTATCCGCTCACCACTGCCTTAATGTCTGTGCCGGGTGCAAAAACAGTTCGAGGATTTTCATTTTTTGGTGACTCTTATGTGTACGTTATTTTTGACGACAGTACCGATATGTATTGGGCACGAAGCAGAGTGCTGGAATACCTTAGCCAAATAACCTTGCCTGATGGCGTGGTACCCAAACTGGGGCCTGATGCTACTGGGGTAGGTTGGGTTTACATGTATGCCCTTGTTGATGAGTTACACAACTACGATGCTGGTGAGCTTAGGGCTTTGCAAGACTGGTTCTTAAAATATGAATTGCAAAGCGTGCAAGGAGTGTCGGAAGTCGCCTCTGTAGGCGGCATGGTTAAACAGTATTTACTGCAACTTCATCCGCAAAAGTTGCAAGCGTATAACGTGCCTTTACGTCATATTGAAACGGCACTCGCCCGAGGCAACATTGCAGCGGGGGCGTCAGTGATAGAAATGGCTGAAGCCGAGTATATGGTGACATCTTCTGCCTATCTTACGGGTACTGAAGATATTGCTAATATTCCTTTAGGCGTTGTTCACAATGGCGTGGCGATAACGATAGGCCATGTCGCGAGTGTAGTAGAGGCGCCACTTATGCGAAGAGGCATCGCTGAGCTAAACGGAAATGGCGAAGTGGTAGGTGGCATAGTGGTGATGCGCTTTGGCGAAAATGCTAAGGCGACTATTGATAACGTGAAGGCGCGTATTGAAACGTTGAAGGCCAGTTTACCTAGTGGCGTAAATATTGTACCGGTATACGACCGTTCCACCCTTATCGATAATGCCGTCGATAACCTATGGAGCAAGCTTGTTGAAGAGTTACTTGTGGTGGGTGCCGTCTGCTTAGTGTTTCTTTTTCATGTGCGGTCGTCGCTGGTTGCCATAATCACATTACCAATTGGCATATTAATGGCCTTTATCGTAATGAAGTTTCAAGGCCTTAACGCAAATATTATGTCTTTAGGTGGTATTGCCATTGCTATGGGGGCCATGGTGGATGGCGCTATTGTGTTGGTGGAAAACCTGCATAAGCATATTGAACGGGCGACAGCGCAAGGAGAGCAAGTAAAAGGTGAAGCGCGTTGGGCGCTAGTGGTGAAGTCGGCCAACGAAGTGGGGCCAGCCCTGTTCTTTTCACTGTTGATAATTACCGTGTCTTTTATCCCTGTTTTTACCTTAGAAGCACAAGAAGGGCGAATGTTTGCCCCTCTCGCTTTTACGAAATCCTATGCCATGGCTGCCGCTGCGGCGTTAGCCATTACCTTGGTGCCAGTGTTAGCCGGCTATTTCGTGACAGGCAAGGTAAAAGCAGAGCATCGCAACCTGTTAAATAGGGCTATTTCGACAGGGTATGTTAAGGCGTTAACGGCTGCGCTGAACCACCCTCGAAAAATAGTGTTCGCAGCCCTTATTGCGTTAGTTTCTGTAGTATGGCCAATGCAGCATATCGGTAGTGAATTCATGCCATCTTTGGATGAGGGGGACTTACTCTATATGCCTACGACTTACCCTGGAATTTCGGTGGGCAAAGCCAGAGAGTTGCTACAACAAACCGATAAGCTGATTGCCACAATACCCGAGGTGCAAAATGTATTCGGTAAAGTGGGTAGAGCGGATACCGCTACCGATCCTGCGCCTTTAACTATGATAGAAACCTTTGTGCAATTAAAGCCAAAATCCCAGTGGCGTGCAGGTATGACAACATCAAAATTGAAGGAAATATTAAACAGTACGGTGGAATTTCCAGGGGTATCCAATGCGTGGGTGATGCCAATTAAAACGCGTATCGACATGCTCGCTACTGGTATTAAAACGCCGGTAGGTATCAAAATAGCGGGGCCAGAATTAGCGGGCATTCAGCAGGTGGGTGTACAAATAGAACAAGCGCTACAAGACTTTAAGAATACCGCATCGGTATTTGCCGAGAAAGTTGCAGGTGGGCGATATATCACTATTGATATTAGTCGTGACAGGGCGGCGCGATACGGGCTCAATATCGCTGATATCCAAGAGGTTATCAACACTGCTATAGGTGGGCGTACATTGGGTGAAACCGTAGAGGGAAGGCAGCGTTTTCCTATTAGTATGCGTTACCCACAACAATACAGAGATTCTCCAGAAGCGCTAAGACAACTTCCCATAGTGTTAGCAAACGGTGTCAATATTACCTTGGGCGAGGTAGCCGATATTGCTATTGAGGTGGGGCCCGCGGCAATAAAAAGCGAAAATGCTCGATTAAACGGTTGGGTATTTATCGATATTGAAAGCGGCGATTTAGGCAGTTACGTACAAAGTGCAAAAGAACATGTTGCTAATACGGTTTCATTGCCTCCAGGCTATTCTTTAACCTGGGCGGGGCAGTTTGAATACTTAGAAAGGGCGGAAGCACGGCTTAATATAATGGTGCCATTTACCATAGCCGTTATCGTGTTGCTGCTGTATTTAAGCTTCAGGCGAGTTGCCGATGTAGCACTTATTATGGTTACCTTGCCATTGGCACTAATTGGCAGCTACTGGCTATTGTATGCACTCGAGTTTAACTTCTCTGTAGCCGTTGCCGTTGGGTTTATTGCCTTGGCGGGAGTCGCGGTTGAAATAGGCGTTATTATGCTGGTGTACCTGCATCAAGCGGTTGAAGCGTTTGCCGGAAAAGCTTGCTCTACTACGCATGCTCAATCATCTGCTGAGCAAATAAAACAAGCACTTAAAGACGCCATCATTGAAGGTGCCACCCGGCGTGTAAGGCCGGTAATGATGACGGCGCTCTCTATTATTATCGGCTTATTACCTGTGCTGTATGCAACGGGAACCGGTGCTGAAATTATGCGGCGAATTGCTGCCCCTATGGTGGGAGGGATGCTAAGTGCGCTGGTACTAACCCTGTTTGTGCTACCTACTGTGTTTTACCTTGTTAAGACGTGGCAGTTGAAGCGACGTTCGTAAGAAAACACGCTACATAAACACCTTAGAAACAAAAAGGCAGTTAGGATAACCTAACTGCCTTTTTAGTATTTATTCGGCTGTTTTATTTCAACGATTAATGCTTGCTGGCGTATTCTTCCACTTGGGCCCATACACGCAGTAAATTTCCGCTCAAGATTTTTTCAATATCTGCTCGGCTGTATTCTCTGTCCAGTAACCCCTGAACTAAATTAGGAAAGCTAGCCACATCTTTTAAGCCGATGGGTAACGAGTCACCTACGCCGTCATAATCAGAACCAATTCCTACGTGCTCAATACCAACCAGCTCTACCACATGGTCGATGTGATCAAGTACTTCATCAAGTGTTGAGTAAGGGTAAGGGACTTCTTTGCGGTAGTTAGCTTCGAAGTCTTCCAGTTTCGGGCTATCTTCACCTTCAGCGACAATTAATGCTTTGCGCGCTTGGGTTAACCCTGTACGCCACTTACCCGCTTCTTTCGTGACAAAGCTTGAGCCAAAGTTAATCATGATAACGCCGCCATTATCGCCAAGCGCTTTAACCATTTCGTCATTCATATTACGCTCGAAGCCAGGTGTAAATCGGCGAAGCGATGAGTGAGACGCAATTACGGGCACTTTTGTTAGCTCAATAACTTGATAAAAGGCATCGTCAGATACATGAGAAATATCAAGCATGATGCCGATGTTGTTCATCTCAGTAACCAGTGTTTTACCAAACGGACTTAACCCGTTCCACTGACGGCGCAAATCGTATGACGAATCTGAAATATGGTTCGACTGGCTGTGGGCTAATGTAATGTAACGAATGCCACGTTCGTGAAACGCTTCTAGATTAGCTAAATCGCCTTGAAGTGGGGAGCCATTTTCCATTCCCATGGGTAATGAAATAATGCCTTTTTCGAACTGGGCTTTTACGTCTGACGGGCTTTTGGCAATGGCAAATTTATCAGGGGCTCGCGCCACTATGGCTTCTACAGAATCAATAAGCAAATGAGCAAGTTGTGTTGATTCTGGTGAATTATCTAAACTCGCCGGTACATAAATTGACATGAAAGGAGCATTTAAGCCGCCTTTGACCGCGCGAGGGTAATCAAAGTCTCCGCCTTCTGTGGCTTTGGTGACATCTACCCATGCATTTTTAACCCGATAAGGCACATCAATATGGCCATCAACAATAATCGTTTCTTGGGCTATTTTTATCGCTTTTTCACCTGCTGTGTAAGTGGGGGTATTATCAGCAATGGCTGATGCGCAAAGTAGAGTGGAAATTGCGAGTGCACAAGATTTTAGCGGGAAGAAGCCCTTCATTTTTGTTTTTCCTTATCGTTGTTGTAAGACAAAAGACTAAAAGAAAACCTTCATGCCTACAATGGCCCGAACGCCTTATTCTTTTATTTCTTCTGATTTCCTTTCATTTCGGGCTTTTTTATTCTCAATGACCCTAAAAATAGTAAAATTGTGCGTTTTTAGAGCGGTTACTACCATTCACTTTAATTTTACATTGCAATAAAAATTTAAAACTTGTTATTGTGTTGACGCGTGACTTCATAACGCGAATGCGGGATACTCCCGAGCGCGTCGCCGAATAGGATGAGAGTGAGTTCATCCGCGCGGCCTACATAATTTTTCGTGGCACCCCTCACTTCTCAGTTATTTTACAGGGGCCACAGTAAACAAGTATGAGAAAGTAAAATGGCTATTAATTTTGTACCGCTAGATAAAGAAAAACACAAAGACGTAAAAGTCGCGGTTAGCAATACCTTTAAGTTTGCGAAAGATACGCACCTTGCTGCAGCCACTATTCGTGAGTTTGCTCAATTGGCTGCCACTATGCCGCTAGTATTTATTGAAGATGCTAATGCTAAACGTCACCATGTTGTTGCAATGCTTGGCATGGAACAGAACAAAAACCTGTTTCTTACTGGCGACAAATGGCAGGGCCCTCACGTTCCAATGAACATCCTTCGTTACCCTTTCGATGTTCGCCCTGATGGCGAGAAGCTAGGTGTATACATTGATGAAAACAGCGACCTAATCGGTGAAGAAGGTGAAGCCTTATTTACTGACGCTGGTGAGCCAACGGAATTCTTGCAAAACCGTCAGCAGTTTTTAGCTGACCTTGCTAACAGCGAAATGATGACTCAGCGTTTTGTTCAACAAGTTGTTGACCTAGACCTGCTAGACCCAATTCAAATTCGTCTTACTTACCAAAGCGGCCAACAACGTAACGTTACTGGCATGCTAAGCATTAACGAAAAGAAAGTACTTGAGTTGCCAGAAGAGAAAGTGACTGAGCTTCACAAGTCTGGTTTCTTAGGCGCTATGTACGCGGTAATGATGTCAGCAGGCCAATTGAACCGTTTGGTTGAGCTTTCAAATGGTACAGACAACCCAATTCGCAGCATGCAATTGTCAGTGGTTAAACCTGAAGAAGCACAAGCTGAAGCGCCAAGCGCATAGGTATTATCACCCACTAGGGTGATTGAAGCGCTAAGCTAGATAATAAAACCGATACTGGGAAACGAGTATCGGTTTTTTCGTATTTATCATATTTACTTTCCCCAACCCCTTTTTATTTTGCCCCTCTTTTCTTAGGGGTTATCAACTACTTCGCCAAAACACTGTATATGCACACAGTTCAAAGCCAGTAAATACGTGGCCTTCACTGTGCTTTTTAGCTTGACAGTGGGGATCAATGATACCTAAACTGTCAATCAGTGGGTAAATGTGGCGAATAGTGGATCGAACCATCATTGTTTTGCAGATCAGTACTCAAAAAAACAAGAAAACCAAGAGCAAAATATAGAAGGCTAGGGGAATGTTCCGCGGCGCTAACGCAATCAATCTGGATACAAAAGGCAGACTAGCGATACCAACAAAGTATCGGCAGTCGCTGCTGGATGATTGTAATGGACAGCTGGTCTGTACGGTCGATACACAGCAAAGTTGTTTGCTGCTTTACCCACTTCCCGAATGGGAAGAAATTGAGCTTAAACTCATTAAGTTCTCAAGCATGATTCCAGCGGAAAGACGCATGCAGCGTTTATTACTCGGCCATGCTACTGAAGGTGAAATGGATAAAAGCGGACGAATTCTGCTTCCTACTCCGCTACGCCTTCATGCTCACCTATCAAAAGAAGTCATGTTAGTTGGTCAGTTGAATAAGTTTGAAATTTGGGATGCCGAAGTATGGGCTGAACAAGTTGAGCTTGATATGGATACCGAACGCAAAGGCGAATTTGAACTCACCGAACGTTTACAGGACTTTTCCTTATGAGCCAATCTAACGAATTCAAGCATGTTTCTGTGTTACTCGACGAGTGTATAGAAGCCCTAGCTATCAAACCTAACGGTATCTACATTGATGCCACATTCGGTCGTGGAGGCCATTCTGCGCATATTCTTGATGCGTTGGGTAGCGATGGTAGCTTAATTGCGTTTGATCGCGACCCACAGGCTATAGAGGCGGCTAAGCGTTTTGCCGATGACAGCCGCTTCCGTATTATTCATTCTCCTTTTGGCGACATGGCCGAAGAAATTGAAGCCTTGGGTTTAACCGGAAAGATTGACGGCGTATTAATGGACTTGGGTGTTTCGTCTCCTCAACTTGATGATGCCGAACGTGGCTTTAGTTTCCTTCGCGACGGCCCGCTAGATATGCGTATGGACACCTCACGCGGTGAAAGTGCAGCCGATTGGCTAGCCCGCGCTGAAGAACAAGACATTACCCAAGTAATTAAAGAGTTTGGTGAAGAGAAGTTTGGTAAACGCATCGCGCACGCCATTGTAAATACTCGCGAAACCACGCCTATTACCCGTACTGCTCAGTTAGCCGCACTTATTGATGAAGCCGTACCAGTAAAAGATAAGTTTAAACACCCAGCTACACGTGCATTCCAAGGTATCCGAATTTACATTAATGCTGAGCTAGAGCAGTTGCGAATAGGCCTAAAAGCAGCGACTCAAGTGTTAGCAAAAGAAGGACGCTTGGCGGTTATTTCGTTTCATTCTTTGGAAGACCGACTCGTAAAACGCTTTATAAAAGACCAAAGCAAAGGCAAATCAGTACCGCATAATTTGCCCATAACCCAAGCTGAAATAGATGCCGATAAAGTATTAAAAGCGTTAAGCCGTGCCATAAAACCCTCTGAATTGGAGATTGCGAACAACGTTCGCTCACGCAGTTCCGTGTTAAGGGTGGCCGAAAAGCTATGACGTTAGGTAAGCCTGATAGGGCAAATACAAACTTCAGTTTACTGCTGATTATTGTGTCAGATTTAACCCGCAACAAGTTGCGGGTTTTGTTGTATTTAGCGGTTCTGCTTAGTGGCATGGCGGTTATTCTTGGTAGCCACCAAAATCGTCAGCAAGTTATTGCCCTTGAAGACCTGATGCAACAGAAAGATGAGCTCGATGTTGAATGGCGCAACTTAGTGCTAGAACAACGTGCGCTTACCGAACATAACCGCATTGAAACCTTGGTTGAAAAGCAACTTGATATGTACCGTCCTACAGCCGATGACGAAGTGGTAGTGAGGCTTAAATGACCACGTCTACCGTTAAACGTAGCCGCAAAGCGAGCGGAGCAAAACAAAACGTCACACCAAGCTTGGTGCACTGGCGCTTTGTGGTTGTGCTTATCGTGGTTATCTCGGTTTTTGCGGCACTGGCTGCCCGCGCGGCGTTTATTCAAGTTATTGAGCCTGATGAACTTATCCAACAAGGCGATAGCCGTACCTTGCGTACGCGCAACATGCCTACCTATCGCGGACTGGTCACAGACAGAAATGGGGTTGAGCTAGCCGTTAGCGTGCCGGTTCGAGCCATTTATGCCGATCCTAAAATTATTCATGAGAACGATGGCCTTGCTGAGCCACGTCGTTGGCAAGCACTGGCCGACGTACTAGGCCAGTCGGTAGATAGCTTACAAGAAAAAGTGAGCAATCCTAAACGCCGTTTTGTGTACTTGCAGCGTCAAGTGTCTCCTGCCATGGCCGAGTATGTTGATAAACTTGATATTCCAGGTATTTACTTACGCCGCGAAAGTCGTCGTTATTATCCTACCGGTGAAGTGTCGGCTCAATTAATCGGTGTTACCGATGTTGATGATACAGGTGTTGAAGGCCTAGAGCGTATGTACGATGAGTGGCTTACTGGTACGCCAGGTTCCCGCAAAATTCGTCGAGATGCCAAAGGTCGTCAGGTAGAGATTTTAGAAACCACCACGGGTGAGGATGCGGGTAATCTGCAACTGACTATCGACCAACGTATTCAAGCGTTAGCGTACAAAGAAATTAAAGAAGCCATGATTTACTATCAATCCAGTTCTGCCTCGGCAGTGGTGATTGATGTAAAAACGGGCGATGTACTGGCCATGGTAAATGCGCCGTCTTTTAACCCTAACGATCGCAGTAATATTTCACCCCACCGCATGCGTAACCGCGTCATTACGGATGCATTCGAGCCAGGCTCTGCGTTAAAGCCGTTAGCGGTACTAACTGCTATGGAATTTGGTGAAGTAGGAGCGGAGGATGTCGTAGATACCAACCCTGGTTGGATGCGCCTAGGCGGAAGCTTAGTTAAAGACTCGCGTAACTATGGCGAGCTTACCCTTGAAGAAATTATTCAGCATTCAAGCAATATGGGTACTTCGAAATTAGCGCTGTCTGTGCCTAAGCAATTTCTACTCGACACCTATTACAACATTGGGTTGATGTCAGATACTGGCCTAAATATGGCCGGTGAAAGCAGTGGTATCTTCTACGACCGAAGCCGTTGGTCTGAATTCGAACTTGCCACCTTGTCATTTGGCTATGGGATATCGGTAACCACTGCGCAACTTGGGCGGTTATACGCCACATTGGCGAATGGCGGTATCAAGCAGCCACTGAATATTATTAAGTCGCCACAGCAAACCGGATGGCAAGGTCAGCCTGAACGGGTTATCAGTGAAGAGAATGCAAAAGCCATAGTCCAAATGATGGAAAGCGTAACCCAGCGAGGCGGTACAGCGAAAAAAGCGGCCGTTCCAGGTTACCGTGTGGCAGGAAAAACAGGTACCAGTCGTAAGGCTGTGGCAGGTGGTTATGGCGAAGAGTATGTGAATATCTTTGCTGGTATTGCCCCTGTTTCCGACCCAAGACTTGTCACTATTGTGCTTATTAACGAGCCTGGTGGTGATTTGTATCACGCCGGTGACACTGCAGCACCTGTGTTTTCGTCAATCATGGGCGGTGCTTTACACATGTTAAATGTAACTCCCGATGACAAGCACGTGACGTCAGGCGCATGGCTGAAAGGAGGCAACAGTGGTAGTTAATTCCTTTATTCAAAGTACGCGTGCGCTGTTAGCAAAGTTTGGCATAGACGCGCCAGATATTCGTATTGAAGGCCTAACTTTAGATAGCCGTGATGTGAACACAAAAACAGCATTTGTAGCGGTTAAAGGTCATGAGCGTGACGGAAGAGATTTCATACCACAGGCAATTAGTTTAGGCGCGCGTGTCATTCTGGCGCAAACTGACGACAGTCAAGCCCATGGCCAAATGGAAATGCGCGACCATTCGGTAATTATTTCGCTATATCAATTACCTAGCATGCTATCGGCATTGGCGGCTGCATTTTACGATTACCCCGCTTTGAAAATGATGACAGTGGCGGTAACGGGAACTAACGGAAAAACCTCGACAGTTCAATTGCTTACCCAGTTAAAAGATGCGCTAGGTACGCGCAGTGCAAGCGTTGGCACTCTTGGCAGTAGCGTATATGAAGGTGAAAATACCCAATGGGTTACGACCGCCGCGGCTAATACCACCCCTGATGCTATTCGTTTGCAGTACGTGTTGGCAGAGTTTGTGCAATGCGAAGTGCGACATACGGCGTTTGAAGCTAGTTCTCATGCATTAGTGCAAGGTCGGTTAAGCCAAGTGAAAACAGATATTGCAGTATTCACTAATTTAACGCGAGACCATCTTGATTATCACGGCACCATGGAAGAGTACGCGAAGGCAAAACGTTTGTTGTTAGATCAACCTGGCCTTGAAGCTGTTGTGTTGAATGTAAACGACAGTGAAAGCCAGAATTGGGCTAAATATTTAGACACGAACGCAGCTAATCATGAAGGCTTAAAGAAAAGCGAAGATAAAAAGCCGAGAGTGACACGAGTATGGACAGGATTTGAACCCATTGATGATGTTTTAGCCACGCACAAACAACCACAAGATCGCCATTGTTTCGCCACAAATGTTTCATACCATTCTTCAGGAATTCGATTCGACCTTGTTTCTTCATGGGGCACAGCACCTATTGAATTGGCATTGTTTGGCTCGTTTAACGTGAGCAATACGCTAAGCGCTATTTCATGTTTACTGGCGCAGGGCGAACGCTTTGAAAATGTAGTGCGGGTAGTGAATGGTTTGCAACCCGTACCGGGAAGAATGGAAGTGTTCCCTGTGGAGGGCAGTGCCAGCGTAATTGTTGATTATGCGCACACGCCAGACGCGTTAGAACAAGTGCTGAAAAGCGCTAAAACACATACTGCCGGCAAAGTGTGGTGCGTGTTTGGGTGTGGCGGCGATCGCGATAAAGGCAAGCGCCCCTTAATGGGCGCGGCGGCTGAACAGCATGCTGATGTGATTGTCATTACCACTGACAACAGTCGTAGCGAGTCGCCAGAAAGTATAGCTAGCGATATTAAGGCGGGCTTGCAACGCCCCAATGACGCAGTAGAAGAGGCAGACAGAGAAAGCGCTATTCGCTATTGCCTAAACAGTGCAGATGAGAACGACATTATTGTAGTGGCCGGTAAAGGCCATGAAGATTACCAAATTATTGGTACCCAACAGACAGACTATAACGAACGTACAGTTGTGGCTCGACTACAACAGGAGTACAAAAAATGATAACTACAACACTGTCGTGGATAGCCAGCCAAATAGACGGCAAACTTGACGGACAAGATTGTGAAGTCAATGCAGTAAGTACAGACACACGAACCTTAGATTCGGGCTCTGTATACCTTGCATTAAAAGGCGATAATTTCGACGGCCATGCTTTTGCAGAAAGTGCTGAAAAAGCGGGCGCAAGTGCAATTATTGCCAGCGAACCTGTGAATGTTTCCATTCCTGTGGTGTATGTTGAAGACACTAAACTGGCTTTAGGCCTTTTAGGGGCTGCCGTAAAACGTGAAGTGGCACCTAAAACTATCGCTATCACAGGAAGTAGCGGTAAGACTACCGTGAAAGAAATGTGTGCGGCCATATTAGAGCGCCGCGGCTCTGTTCTTGCTACCAATGGCAATTTTAACAACGATATTGGGGTTCCGCTTACCTTACTTCGCCTAGAACAACACCACGAATACGCGGTGATGGAATTAGGTGCAAACCATCTAGGTGAAATTGCATACACCACTGATCTGGTTAAGCCAGATGTTGCCACTATCGTAAATGCTGCCGCTTCTCACCTTGAAGGGTTCGGGAGTTTGTTAGGTGTCGCGCGTGCAAAAAGCGAAATCTTTAAAGGCTTAGGCGATAACGGCACTGCCATTGTTAATGTAGACAGCCAATTTGCCGATTTCTGGCAAGGTAAGCTCAAGCAAAAGCGGGTATTAACTTTCTCGCCAATGCAAAAGAACAACGAAGCCGACTTCACAGCAGAAGATATCATTGTAGGTCTTGATGGTTGCGCAGCATTTCAGTTGTGTAGCAACGAAGGTGAAGCTGCTATTCAATTAACTATTCCTGGTATCCATAATGTGGGGAATGCACTAGTTGCTGCGGCCCTTACCATGCAATTGGGTGCCACCCTTGAGAACGTACGTGACGGTTTGCTTGCGATGAAGCAAGTAAAAGGGCGCTTGAATGTTAAGACATTGGGTAGCCAAGTACGTTTGCTTGATGACACTTACAACGCCAACGTTGCTTCTGTGAATGCGGCTATCGATACACTAAGTACTTTCTCTGGCATTAATGTTTTGATATTGGGCGACATGAAAGAGCTCGGCGAAAAAGCGCGTTTCTATCACGAGCAAGTCGGTAATTACGCACTTAGTAAAGGTATTGATTACCTGTATTCATTTGGTGTGTTAAGCCAGTCTGCCAGTGCAGTGTTTGAAGAAATTTCAGGAAAAAATGGGACTGAAAAAAATAGCGGCCATTTCACTGATATAGACAGTTTGATGAAAGCGCTAGAGCAAGACCTACAAGTAGAACAACAAGATATTTCAATTTTAGTAAAAGGCTCACGCAGTTCTCGTATGGAACGCGTGGTAGAGGCGATAGAGGCCTCTTCGCTGGGAAAGTTTGAACGCCGTCGGGAGCGTATTGCATGTTAATTTGGCTAGCTGACTGGCTGACACAATTTGATACTGGGTTTAACGTATTTTCATACCTTACTCTTAGAGCGATTTTAAGTACGCTAACGGCGTTGCTGATTGCTATTTTAATTGGCCCTAAAATGATTCGTTATTTGCAAGCCATGCAGATAGGGCAAACTGTACGTGATGATGGCCCGCAAAGCCATTTATCTAAATCGGGTACACCTACTATGGGTGGCTTACTGATTTTAGCGGCTATAGTAGTGAGTGTCTTATTGTGGGCAGATTTAAGTAACCGCTACGTCTTAGTGACCTTAGCCGTGGTGGTGTCGTACGGCATTATCGGTTTTGTGGATGACTATCGCAAAGTGATCCGTAAAGACTCAAAAGGCTTGATTGCGCGCTGGAAGTATTTCTGGCAATCGGTGGTAGCCATTGGGGTAGCTTTCTTCCTATATAGCAGTGCCACATTAAGTGCTGAAACCTCATTGCTTATCCCTTTCTTTAAAGAAGTGTTTCCGCAACTAGGCGCCTTTTTTATCATTATTACTTACTTTGCCATTGTGGGCACAAGTAACGCAGTAAACCTAACCGACGGCCTTGATGGTTTAGCCATTGTACCGACTATTTTAGTGGCAGGTGCTTTCGCTATTTTTGCTTATGTAACCGGGAACGCGAATTTCGCCGATTACCTTAATATTCCGCATATTCCCCTTACCAGTGAATTGGTTATTGTGTGTACGGCCATTGTTGGTGCTGGGCTAGGATTTTTATGGTTTAACACCTATCCAGCACAAGTCTTCATGGGCGATGTAGGTTCATTGGCATTAGGTGGCACATTGGGCGTACTAGCCGTATTAGTTCGCCAAGAAATTGTACTGATTATTATGGGTGGTGTGTTTGTAGTAGAAACCTTATCGGTCATTTTGCAAGTGGGTTCATTTAAGTTGCGTGGGCAACGTATTTTTAGAATGGCACCTATTCACCATCATTACGAATTAAAAGGTTGGCCGGAGCCGCGAGTTATTGTGCGCTTCTGGATCATTTCTATCATTTTAGTCCTTGTTGGGCTGGCAACGTTGAAACTTAGATAATGACATATAACGTACGTGCACATTCTTATGTGGTAGGCGGCCTTGGAGTAACAGGTCAGGCTTGCGTGCGTTTTCTAAAACAGCAAGGGGCGAAGGTAAAAGCCTTTGATACCCGCGATACTTTCAACGTGTCAGCACCATTAAATATCTGCGTAACCACCGGGACATTACCTCGTGACTTCTTTGCAGGCGTTGATACCTTGGTACTAAGCCCAGGCTTACCGCTTAACATTGAACAAGTAAAACAAGCAAAAGCCTGTGGTGTTGAAGTTATTGGCGACGTGGAATTGTTTGCACGTCTTAACAATACGCCAACCATAGGAATAACTGGTTCAAATGGTAAAACCACGGTTACCCTGCTAACAACGCATATGCTGAAAGCTTGTGGGTACGAGGTGTGTGAGGCGGGTAATGTAGGGCGCCCAGTACTTGAAACCCTTCCAGAATCCATGGCAGAGCTTGAAACTCAGTCTTCTTCTTTGGATGTCATTGTTTTAGAGCTTTCCAGTTTTCAGCTTGAAACGACTTCTAGCTTGAAGTTGAACGCCGCATCGATTTTGAATGTTAGCGATGACCATTTAGATAGACACGGCGATATGCAGCAATACATAGCTGCCAAACAGCGTATTTTTAGTCATTGTAATACCGCAGTAGTTTGGCGCGGCGACAAGCAGGTTACGCCAACTTCAAATTGTGAAAACACTATCACCTATGGCCTTGATATTAGCGATACCGGCTTTGGTTTACGCGAAGGCGTTATAACCTTCAACGGTGAAGCGCTGCTTAATACCGCCGATATTCGATTGGCTGGCATGCACAATGTGCTTAACGTGATGGCGTCGCTGGCATTATGCCAAGCGTTTAGTACTTCATTGAATAAACCAGCCCTGCTTAATACAGCCGCACGTGCAGTGGCTAGCTTCACTTCAGCGCCGCACCGCTGCGTACAAATTGCCAACATTAATGGCGTGAAGTGGATAGATGATTCAAAGGCTACCAACGTGGGTGCCACTATCGCTGCTATTCAAGGGCTAGCTCCTACTACCAATGGAAAAATTATCCTCATTGCCGGTGGTGATAGCAAAGGTGCAGATTTAAGTGCATTAAAACCAGCGCTAGATGAAAGTGTTGGTGAAGTGATTGCGCTAGGCAAAGACGCAGAAAAATTCAGCGCTGTTTTTAGAGACACCACAATAGTGGCTTCAATGGAGAAGGCGGTATTGGCTGCTAACTTACGTGCTGGTAACGGCGATATCGTCTTGCTATCCCCAGCGTGTGCCAGTATCGACATGTTTAAAAACTATATGCACCGTGCACAAGTATTTACTGATGCAGTTACACATATTACCGAAAAGGTAAAATTTGAAAGTGACGCTGGCGCAGTGAAAGAAGCGGGAGGTTTGCCATCATGATGACGACTGCAAACGCTCCCCAAGCAAATCGCGCGTTAAAAACAAAAGATACGTCGCAAGCCGACACTAAATTAAGTGCGTTGTTTGCGGCTCGTCATGACGAACAAAACCTTCAAAGCCCTTACGATATTGGCTTAATCATTGTTGCGTTAGCCCTAATGACGATTGGTATTATCATAGTGACATCAGCTTCAATGCCTGTTGCTGAGAGAATTCACGATAATCCTTTTTACTTTGCTATTCGTCACGGTATTTACATTGTGGGGGCAATTATTGCTGCTATGGTGGTACTAGAACTTCCTATGCAGTTTTGGCGCACGGCAAACCCTTATCTGTTATTAGCGGCGATTGGGCTATTGGTGGCAGTGCTGCTTGTTGGGCGTACCGTAAACGGAAGTACCCGTTGGTTGGCACTAGGCCCCATTACCATTCAAGCGGCTGAGCCTGCCAAGCTTTTCTTCTTCACTTACTTGGCCGGCTACCTAGTTCGCCGTTATGAAGAAGTAACGGAAAATTTAAAAGGGTTTATAAAGCCATTAGTGGTGTTCTTCGCATTAGCCATGTTACTGCTGCTACAACCCGATTTGGGTACTGTGGTAGTAATGTTTGCCACCACCATTGGGCTGTTATTTTTAGCGGGTGCTCGCTTATGGCAGTTCTTTGCGTTGGTGTTTGCGGGCGTGTTGGCCGTTGTTGCCCTTATCGTGTTTGAAGAATACCGCATGAAGCGGGTAACCTCGTTTCTTGATCCTTGGGCCGACCCATTCGGCGCGGGGTATCAGCTTACCCAATCGCTAATGGCTTATGGCCGAGGTAATTGGTTTGGCCAAGGTTTAGGTAATAGCCTACAAAAGTTAGAGTTCTTACCTGAAGCCCATACCGATTTTGTGATGGCCATTTTAGCTGAAGAGCTTGGCTTTGTGGGTGTGCTTGCGGTACTTGGCTTAATATTATGGATGGTGGTGCGTGCGTTACAAATAGGGAACAAAGCCTTATTGAAATCACGCCCATTCGAAGGGTATTTAGCTTACAGCGTAGGAATTTGGTTCAGTTTCCAAACCGCGGTGAATATTGGTGCAAGTGCAGGTATTCTGCCTACTAAAGGGTTAACGCTGCCATTAGTTAGTTACGGTGGTTCATCGCTTATTGTTATGTCGGTGGCGGTGGCTTTATTGTTGCGTATCGATTTTGAACTTCGCGTAGACGGAGTTCAAGCGTTAGGACGTGGCGACAATAAGAGAACCAGCAAAGCAAAGGCAAAGCCTTCAGCTAAATCAGCGGCTAAGCCGCCAGTAAGAACGAAACATACCAATGCTGAACCGTTCGCTGATGCCGAGGCGGATTACAACCAAGCCCCTGATCTGAAAGCATCTGATGTGAACGCTCCTGATACACATGAGAGTAGCGAAGACGCGCCAGTAGCTAAAACAAAAGACGCAGGGTCAAAAAAAGCATCCAATACAGTTTCTCCTGAAGACGAAGGCAAAGCCGGCATTAAAGCCATTTTAGCCCGTGTATCTAAGGAGGCGTCGAGTGAGTAAGCGTTGCTTAATTATGGCTGGTGGTACTGGGGGGCATGTTTTCCCTGGATTAGCCGTGGCTCACGCGCTGCAATCAGCGGGTTGGGAAATAGAATGGCTTGGCACCGCAGAGCGAATGGAAGCCGACGTTGTGCCCAAGCATGGTATTCCCATTCACTTTATTCCAGTGAAAGGTATTCGAGGTAAAGGGCTAAAAGCCAAATTATCGGGCGGTATCGCTCTGATAAAAAGTTTGTTTTCGGCTCGCCGTATTATTAAACGGGTGCAGCCAGATTTAGTGATTGGGTTTGGTGGTTACGCCAGTGGCCCTGGTGGTGTTGCTGCCAAATCGTTAGGCATTCCCGTGGTTATTCACGAGCAAAATGCGGCCGCGGGCATGACCAATAAGTTACTGGCTAATATTGCCACGCGGGTGTTACTCGGGTTTGACGACGCAAAGCCGCAGTTTGCTAAAGTTGCTTTTAAAGTGCACACCGTTGGCAACCCTGTGCGAGACGAAATTTGGCAAGTTAACCCTAAAGAAGCAGTTTCAGACGAAACAGTAAAGGGTAAACTTAACCTTCTGGTTGTTGGCGGAAGTTTGGGTGCCAAAGTACTTAATGATACTGTGCCTGCCACATGCGCGGCGCTGGACGGTTTGTCTATTCGCCATCAATGTGGGAAAGGCAATAAAGCGTCGGTAGAAGCGCTTTATGCAGGTTCGGCTAATCCCGTTGAAGTCAGCGACTTTATTGATGATATGGCAGCGGCCTACGAGTGGGCTGATTTTGTGATTTGCAGAGCGGGCGCGCTCACCGTTGCGGAAGTGGCGGCAGCGGGCAGGGCAGCATTGTTTGTACCTCTGCCACACGCGGTAGACGATCATCAAACAAAAAATGCGCAATCGTTAGTGAAGCATGGCGCAGCCATTATGATTGCGCAGTCAGCATTAAAAGACAATTTAAGGCAGGCGGTTCGGCACTGGGTAACACACCCTAGCGATTGCCTAAAAATGGGTGAAGTAGCAAGGCAGCACGCCAGTACTCACGCCACTGAACAAGTAGTAAGCCATTGCATGGCAGTAGTAGGAGTAGGGGAATAATGGTTTTTAAGACCCCATTTGAGAGCCCGCAAATGCGCAGGGTGAAGAAAATATTTTTTATCGGCATTGGCGGTGCGGGTATGGGCGGTATTGCTGAAGTACTGCTTAATGAAGGTTACGACATTGCTGGCTCTGACATAAATTCAGGGCCTATGACTCAGCGCCTTAATGATTTGGGCGTGGATGTAAAGATAGGTCATAAAGCCGAAAACGTTGATGGTATGGATGTGATTGTGGTTTCTAGTGCCATTAACGAAGCTAACCCAGAGATTATTACCGCCAGAGAACAGCGTATTCCAATTATACGTCGTGCGGAGATGTTAGCGGAATTAATGCGTTTTCGTCATGGTATAGCCGTGGCAGGAACCCATGGTAAAACCACAACAACCAGTTTGATCTCTACCATTTTTGCACAAGCGCAGTACGACCCCACGTTTGTGATTGGTGGCTTGTTAAATAGTGCGGGTACTAACGCACGTTTAGGCAGAAGCCGTTATTTAATTGCTGAAGCCGATGAAAGTGATGCATCGTTCTTACACTTGCAGCCTATGGTGTCGGTAGTTACGAATATTGAAGCTGACCATATGGATACCTATGGCGGTGACTTCTCGAAAGTGAAAGACACTTTTGTTGAGTTTTTGAGTAATTTGCCATTTTACGGGCAGGCAATTGTGTGTGGCGACGACGCCAACATACAAGAGGTTAGCCCCCGTATTGGCCGCAGTATCATTACTTATGGCTTTGAAGCGCACAACGATGTACGTGCCCAGGATATTACCTTGTCATTCGGGCAAGCTAATTTCACCGTTATACGGCCAGAGCGTGAGCCTTTGAAGGTGACATTAAACCTTACCGGTAACCACAATGTGCTAAATGCGTTGGCAGCCATTGCTGTGGCAACGGATGAAGGTATTGATGATGACGCCATAGTGACTGCATTGGCGAGCTTTGGTGGTATCGGACGTCGGTTTGAAGTGCTTGGCGATTTTAAAACCAGTGTTGGCAATGTTACCTTGGTTGACGATTATGGTCATCACCCTACAGAAGTGAAAGCCACGATAGCGGCAGCGAGGGCTAATTGGCCCGAGAATCGTTTAGTGATGGTGTATCAACCACACCGGTTTACTCGTACTCGTGATTTGTACGAAGACTTTGTTAACGTGCTTTCTACGGTAGATGTATTGCTATTGTTAGACGTTTATCCGGCCAGTGAACAACCTATTGAAGGTGCTGATAGTAAATCTTTGTGTCGTTCTATCCGTCAACGTGGCCAAATTGAGCCCGTTTACGTAGGCGGTAAAGAAGCGCTTCCCGCCATTCTTGCCAATATTTTGGTAGAGGGCGATATCGTGATGACCCAAGGCGCTGGAAACATTGGTCAAATTGCTAAGTTGCTCGCCAGCCGTGAGATGGAGCCAAAAGTGCTGCATCAGGAGAGCGATGCATGAGTCTTTTTAGCAACGTAAAAAAATATGATGCTGCCGAATTTGGAAAAGTGGCGGTCATGTTTGGCGGCGACTCTGCCGAACGTGACGTGTCGCTAAACTCAGGAAACGCGGTGCTTGCAGCGCTTTTACGAGAAAATGTAAACGCCATAGCTTTCGATCCGGCAGAGCGACCACTTACTGATTTAATCAGCGAAAAAGTCGACCGAGTACTTATCATGTTACACGGTCGAGGTGGTGAAGATGGTTCAATGCAAGGGGCACTACAACTGCTTAAAATTCCCTACACGGGAACGCCGGTTTTAGGTTCTGCATTGGCGATGGACAAAATTCACACCAAGCAAGTATGGCAAAGCCTTGGCTTACCTACTGCTAAATATGAAATTGCTGATAAAAGGCGCTTTGAAGCTGGTAAGTGCAGCGCTATAATGGAAAAGTTGGGGAATGAAGTCATGGTAAAACCGGCCCGAGAAGGGTCGAGCATTGGCATGGCGAGAGTGACAAGCGCTGAACAACTCGAAAATGCCATACAGGACGCCTTTAACTATGACAACCAGGTCCTGTTAGAGCAATACATTAAAGGCCCTGAGTTTACAGTTTCAGTAATTCAGGGGCAGGCATTGCCGTCTATTCGCATGTCTACTCCACATACGTTTTATGATTACGCTGCCAAGTACCAAGACGATACCACAGAGTATTTTTGTCCAAGTGGTTTGTCTGACGAGCAAGAAGCACATCTTGCTCAGCTATCGACGCAGGCATTCGATTCTATTTCTGGCTCTGGCTGGGGTCGCATTGACGTGATGCAAGATGGTGATGGGCATTTTTATTTGCTTGAAGCGAATACGGTGCCTGGAATGACAGAAAAGAGCTTGGTGCCTAAAGCGGCCAAAGTGGCGGGGTTAAGTTTTGATGAACTGGTTTTAGCAATATTGGCCACCAGTTTTGACCCTGACAGCAGAGCATAAAGCGCAATGACAAGTAAGACGAGCACCGTAAGCAATAAGCCATCTAAAGACAGAGCGTCTTTGTGGGGCGGTGTAGTCTTCTTATTGTTTGTTATCGCGGCATTAGTGTTTGGCGCTATTAAGGCCAACGGCTATATGCAAGATGAACAGCAAATGCCTGTTCAGGTAATCGATTTTTCAGGCGATTACCAACATGTGAATATTACTAGGCTAGAACGCCTAATAAGAAAGTCACAACCGGGCAGTTTTTTTGCTCTAGATGTGAATGAAGTGTTTGAACTGGTAGAAGCGCAGCCATGGGTGTATCGCGCGTCGGTACGCAAAAAATGGCCAAACACGTTAAAGATATATTTGGTTGAGCAGCAACCCGTTGCCAAATGGAACGAAGATTTGTTGCTAAACCCCTACGGCGATACGTTTAACGCCGATGGGCATGATTTAGCCTTACCAAGGTTGTACGGCCCAGGTGGTAGCGAGAAGACCGCGCTTGAAGGATATAACTCCATGCATGCGCTATTGGCCACTACTGCAATGAATATTGAAGAATTATCGTTGAGCGAGCGCTTCGCATGGCAAGTTCAGCTTGAAAATGGTATTGAATTGAATTTAGGGCGCAAGGAATTTATCGATAGGTTACAACGCTTTATCGATGTATATCCCTTACTTGCGCAGCAAGAGAAGACGGTAAAATATATCGATCTTCGTTACGATACGGGTGTCGCGGTTGGCTGGGAAAACAGCAACAGCGATACAACAAACAAAGAGAGTTAAGGAAACCATGTCAAAACCTGCTGAACGTAATTTGATTGTAGGCTTAGATATAGGCACTAGCCAGGTAAAGGCTGTGGTGGGCGAGCTGTTAGACGACGATCAAATCAGTATTGTCGGTGTCGGTACGCATGCTGCGAAAGGCATGGATAAAGGCGGCGTAAATGACTTAAACCTTGTGGTTAAGTCGGTGCAACGTGCGGTAAATGAAATGGAGCTCATGGCAGATTGTCGTGTTTCTTCAGTGTTTATGTCTATTTCAGGCCGTCACGTAAAATGCCAAAACGAAAACGGTATGGTGCCGATTAACAACCAAGAAGTAACCCAAGAAGATGTAGATAACGTTATTCACGCAGCACGTAGTGTTCCTATTGCAGCTGAACGCAGGTTACTTCATGTTTTACCACAAGAATTTACTATTGATGTGCAAGAAGGAATTAAGAACCCAATTGGCATGTCAGGCGTAAGAATGGAAGCTGATGCACACATTATTACCTGTGCAGACGATATGGCGAAAAATTTAGTGAAGTGTGTTGAGCGCTGCGAACTAAACGCCGACCAATTGATATTTTCAGCATTGGCATCAAGTTATGCTGTGCTAACGGACGATGAACGTGAATTAGGCGTGTGTGTAGTCGATATTGGTGGTGGCACCATGGATATCGTTATTTACACAGATGGTGCCATTAGGCATACCGCTGTTATCCCTGTTGCCGGTAATCAGATTACCAGCGACATCGCTAAGATTTTCCGTACGCCAATTAGCAACGCAGAAGAGATTAAAGTTAATTATGCCTGCGCGCTGAAAGACATGGTCAGTATGGAAGAAAGTATTGAGGTGCCCAGTGTCGGCGGGCGTGCCGCGCGAGTCATGTCGCGACATACGCTAGCTGAAGTGATTGAGCCTCGATACCAAGAACTTTTTGAACTGGTACATGATGAAATTCGTGCCAGTGGTCTGGAAGAGCAAATTGCCGCCGGCTTAGTGCTAACTGGCGGTACCGCCAAAATGGAAGGTGCGGTTGAATTTGCCGAGGAAATTTTCCAGATGCCTGTGAGAGTAGGCAATCCAATCAACGTTAAAGGCTTGTCTGAATACGTTGATGATGCAGGATTTGCAACCGTCGTAGGGCTTCTGCAATACGGCAAAGTGCAAGCAGATAATAAGAAGTCCAGTAAGCAGAAACCTGGTGAGAGTTTATTTCATCGCGTGCAAAGCTGGTTTAAAGGTGAATTTTAATTTTTTGGGGTCGCTATAGCTACGGCATCACGATTGGCAGGATGCATATAATCGACTATGTGTCGCAGCGAAGCATAGAAGACGTACAACCGGAGAGTAAGTATGTTCGAATTAATGGATAGTCACGGCGAAGAAGCCGTAATCAAAGTCATCGGCGTTGGTGGCGGCGGCGGAAATGCAGTTGAGCACATGGTGTCTCAAAGCATTGAAGGCGTAGAGTTTATTGCGATAAACACCGACGCGCAGGTACTACGCAGCTCAAATGCTGACGTTACCTTACAAATTGGTTCAAGTGTGACTAAAGGTTTAGGCGCAGGCGCCGATCCTAACATTGGACGCGATGCTGCACACGAAGACAGAGAAACCATTCGCCAGGCATTAGATGGCGCAGATATGGTTTTCATCACCGCTGGTATGGGTGGTGGTACAGGTACGGGTGCAGCACCTGAAGTAGCGAAAATTGCTCGTGAAATGGGAATTCTTACTGTGGCTGTTGTTACCAAGCCATTTCCATTTGAAGGCAAAAAGCGTACTACGTTTGCAGAGCAGGGCATTGTTGAACTGGCTAACAACGTAGATTCACTTATCACTATTCCAAACGAGAAATTGTTAAAAGTGATGGGGCCAGGTACGCCTTTACTTCAAGCGTTCAGCGCAGCGAACGACGTATTACGTGGTGCTGTTCAGGGGATTGCAGAGCTAATTACTCGCCCTGGATTGATCAACGTGGATTTCGCCGACGTACGTACAGTAATGTCTGAGATGGGTAAAGCCATGATGGGCAGTGGTTCAGCAAGTGGTCCAGATCGTGCTGAAGAAGCCTCTGAATCAGCAATTGCAAGTCCGCTACTTGAAGATATCGATTTATCAGGTGCGCGCGGTATTCTTGTGAATATCACAGCCGGCCCAGATTTTGCTATCGACGAGTTTGAAACTGTTGGTAACGCTGTTAAAGCATTTGCTTCTGAAAATGCGACAGTGGTTGTGGGTACCGTTATTGACATGGAAATGACAGATGAGCTTCGCGTAACGGTTGTTGCAACCGGTATTGGCGCAGAGCGCAAGCCTGACATTTCACTAGTAAGCTCAGAAGGTTCGCGTTTAACTACGCCAGCTAAAGAGTACGGTAGCACAACAGCGTCTGAACCTCGTTCAGCATCGGTTGGCAGTACTGAAGGCAACCAAGCACTTAAAGCTGAAGATGAAGCGCAACCTGGTAATGATTTAGAGTATCTAGACATTCCAGCGTTTTTGCGTAAGCAAGCAGACTAATTCACCTCGCTGAAATTGAAGTGAATTTTTCTGAAATACCGTTGTCAGAACGGTATTAAGGGCACTATATGTCTGGTAGGTTTTAAACTGGAATTTTTCCAGGTTAGTGACCAGAGTGGCTACTTGCGCGTAAAATTTTGGATTCGCGAATGGTCGAAATTGCGTATTTTTTGACAAATGAGTGGTAAGTCACTATAATTCGCGACCGCTTTTTTTATAGGTAAAAGCATAAGCAGATGATTAGACAACGTACAATCAAGCACCCGGTGCAAGAAACCGGAATTGGGCTTCATAAAGGGGAAAAGGTCACAATGACTCTCCGGCCTGCGCCTGCAAACACGGGAATTGTGTTTAGGCGTGTTGACCTTGAACCTCATGTTGATATTCCATCGCGTGCAAACGCAGTGGGTAATACCATGCTGTGTACCTGTTTGAATAATGAAGACGGCGTAACGATTCAAACCGTTGAACATTTGGCATCTGCGCTTGCAGGGCTTGGTATCGACAATATCATTGTTGAAGTTGATAGCAACGAGCTGCCTATTATGGATGGTAGTGCCAGCCCCTTCGTATTCTTGCTTCAATCAGCAGGAATAGAAGAGTTGAATGCCCTTAAGCGATTTATCCGTATTAAGAAAACCGTTCGCGTTGAAGATGGCGATAAGTGGGCCGAACTAGTGCCTTATGATGGTTTCCGTGTCGACTTCCAAATTGACTTCGATCACCCAGTTATCAGCCAAACTCGTCAGCATATGACCATGGATTTCGATTCATGTTCTTATGTGAACGAAGTAAGCCGTGCACGTACCTTCGGTTTTATGCGCGACCTTGAATACATGAATGCTAACAACTTAGCGTTAGGCGGCAGCATGGAAAATGCGGTTGCTCTTGATGAATTTCGCGTGTTGAACCCCGAAGGTTTACGTTACGACGACGAATTTTTAAAGCATAAAATTTTAGATGCTATTGGTGATTTGTATTTAGGTGGGCATAGCCTTATTGGTGAATTGCGCGCTTACAAAACAGGTCACGGCTTAAACAATAAACTATTGAACGCCGTGCTTGCGCAGAAAGACTGCTGGGAATTTATAACCTACGATTCTCAAGACGAAGCACCTATACGTTACGCTCAACCAGTATTAGCGTAAACCGGTATATAAAAAGCCGCCTACATGGCGGCTTTTTTTCGTTTAGCTTTTAGACTAAACAATGATAAAGTAAGCAATCTATATAATTATAATTAATGTGCCATAACTTTTTTACTTCTCAGCTCGGCTTCAGCCGTGTCTATGTTTGTTAGCAAACAGGTATTAGAAGTTCACTGAGCACGACAGAAATTTCCTATTTGTGGTATGAAGCTAACAATAACGCTATCAGGCAAGAACAAACGCTATCGTCATAGCATCAGTGTACGTACGCTGGTGAGCGCGACCGTGTTGTCGTCGATATTTATGTTAGTGTCTAGTCGTTCCACAGAATCTGTGTCTGAAGATGTAGCTAGGGTTCGCCTAGCACAATCTGAAGTGAATGAAACGCAACAAGACGTTGAAGCACTTAAACAACAGACCACCATTAAATTACAAACTTTGATTTCCCATATTGCCGAGCTTTCAGCACAAGCGTCTATGCTCGATGGTAAAGGAAAGCAGATAGCAACAGAATTAGGTATGACAGCGGCTGACCTGGACGCTTTCGTACCGGTATCGATACCGGACAACCTCCAAGATGATCCCTTACTCAGCGAGATTAATAAGCTTCAGCAATCTCTCGACGTAAAATCTCAGCAGCTTTCTATGCTTGAAAGTTTGGTGAGGGGTCACCATATCCATGAGCAGAGTCAATTATCTGGTCGACCGATAGCATCGGGATGGTTGTCATCTTATTATGGTATGCGCGCCGACCCCTTCACTGGTGAAACAGCTATGCACAAAGGCTTAGATTTCGCGGGTAAAGCGGGTGATGACGTTTTAGCTACTGCAGCAGGTATTGTTACCTGGGCGGGCGAACGTAGCGGTTACGGGCATCTAGTAGAAATAGAACATGGTGATGGTTTTATTACCCGTTATGGGCATAATGAAACGTTATCTGTCTCAATAGGCGACGTGGTGACCAAGGGTCAAGCTATCGCTAAAATGGGTAATACGGGGCGCTCTACGGGCGTTCATGTTCACTACGAAGTAATAAGAAACGGTAAGCAAATCGATCCTCTGCCATACGTTTATAAAAAATAAACACGGCAGCAGCCAGGTAAGTAAGCGTTCAGCTTACGCAACAATTAGTTATCGCTTGGCATTATCTTTAGAGGTAGTGTCTTTTACGTTTAATCGCAGCTGTGCTCTTACCGTGCGGCGTCTCGACAAGTAGTGGAAATAACAAGCTAATGTTTTCAAGCATCCTTAGAAAAGTGTTCGGTAGCCGAAACGACCGTCTATTAAAAAAATTACAAAAAAATGTAGATGCCATCAATGCACTGGAAGCAGAGTATGAACAGCTTTCTGATGAGGCGTTAAAAGCAAAAACGGCTGAGTTTAAACAGCGAATCGAAAAAGGCGAAAGCCTTGAAGATCTCATGTACGAAGCTTTTGCTACCGTACGTGAAGCGAGTAAACGTGTGTACGGCATGCGCCACTTCGACGTGCAAATGTTAGGCGGCCAGGTATTACACGAAGGTAAAATTTCAGAAATGCGTACCGGTGAAGGTAAAACCCTTACCGCTACCTTGCCAACTTATTTAAACGCTCTGTCTGGTAAAGGTGTTCATGTTATTACCGTGAATGATTACCTTGCTAAGCGTGATGCTGAATGGGCAAACCAGCTGTTCACTTTCTTGGGTATGCGTGTAGGTTGTAACGTACCTGGTATGGCGCACGAGCAAAAGCGTGACGCTTACCAAGCTGACGTTACCTATGGTACAAACAACGAATTCGGCTTTGATTATTTGCGTGACAACATGGCGTTTAGCCCGCAAGACCGCGTTCAGCGCCCACTTAACTTTGCTGTAGTGGATGAAGTGGATTCGATCCTAATTGATGAAGCCCGTACTCCGCTTATTATTTCAGGCCAAGCAGAAGACAGCTCTGAACTTTATCGCCGTATTAATTTGGTTATCCCTGAATTAGTTCAACAAGAAGAAGAAGATGAAGAAGGCAAAGAAGGCGACGGTGATTACACTATCGACCTTAAAGCGAAACAAATTCATTTAACAGAACGTGGCCAGGGTCATGTAGAAGAAATTTTGCATCGTGCAGGCGTATTACCAGAAGGCGAATCGTTATTTGCTGCGGGTAATATTTCATTACTTCATCACATAAATGCTGCCCTTCGTGCACACAAATTGTTCTCAAGAGATGTAGATTACATCGTTAAAGAAGACCAAATCGTTATTGTTGATGAGCATACTGGTCGTACAATGGAAGGTCGTCGTTGGTCTGAAGGTTTACACCAAGCTGTTGAAGCAAAAGAAGGTGTGAAGATTCAAAATGAGAACCAAACCCTAGCATCTATTACTTTCCAAAATTACTTCCGTTTGTACAACAAACTTGCGGGTATGACAGGTACTGCCGATACGGAAGCGTTCGAATTTCAGCATATTTACAGCCTAGAAACGGTTGTATTGCCAACCAATAAACCTATGCAGCGTAAAGATAAGGCCGACCTTATTTACTTAACTGCAGAAGAAAAATACGATGCTATCGTAGAAGATATTAAAGCGTGTGTTGAGCGCGGTCAGCCTACCTTGGTAGGGACAGTATCGATTGAAAACTCTGAGTTGTTGTCTCGGGTACTGAAGAAAAGCAAAATTCCCCATAAAGTACTTAACGCTAAGTTCCACGAACATGAAGCTGACATTGTTGCTCAAGCCGGTAAGCCTGGTGCAGTGACTATTGCAACCAACATGGCGGGACGTGGTACGGATATTGTGCTTGGTGGTAACTGGCAAGCAGAAGTCGAAAAAATTGAAAACCCTACTCAAGCACAAATCGATAAGATTAAGGCTGAGTGGAAAGTACGCCATGACGCCGTTCTAGCATCAGGCGGTTTGCATATCATTGGTACAGAGCGCCATGAATCTCGCCGTATCGATAATCAGCTGCGCGGTCGTTCAGGTCGTCAGGGCGACCCAGGTTCAAGCCGTTTTTACTTGTCTCTAGATGATGCCCTAATGCGTATTTTTGCCTCTGAAAAAATGGGCAACATGATGAAGCGCTTAGGGATGGAAAAAGGCGAAGCCATTGAACACCCATGGGTAACCCGCGCTATCGAAAACGCCCAACGTAAAGTAGAAGGTCGTAACTTCGATATTCGTAAGCAACTACTTGAATACGATGATGTGGCAAACGACCAACGTAAAGTGATTTATGAGCAGCGCAATGAGTTGCTTGATGAAGGCGACATTAGCGAAACCATCGCAGTAATCCGCGAAGACGTGGTAAGCGGTGTGGTTGATGAATATATTCCACCACAGTCTCTAGAAGAAATGTGGGATGTGAAAGGGTTAGAAGAGCGTTTACGCGCTGACTTCGCCGTAGACTTGCCTATTCAAAACTGGTTAGAAAGCGACGACAAACTTTATGAAGAAAAGCTTCGTGAGCGTATTCATGGTGAAGTAGTCGCTAGCTATAAAGAGAAAGAAGCGGTAGTGGGCGAACAAGTACTTCGTCAGTTTGAAAAAGCCGTGATGCTACAAAACCTAGACAGCCATTGGAAAGAACATTTGGCGGCCATGGATCACCTTCGTCAAGGTATTGGACTTCGCAGCTACGCGCAGAAAAATCCGAAGCAAGAATACAAGCGCGAGTCGTTTGCTTTGTTTTCACAAATGCTAGAAGCGTTGAAAGTTGAAGTGATTACGATTCTTTCACGTGTGAAAGTACAAGCTGAAGAAGACGTTGAGAAAGTTGAAGAGCAGCGTCGTCAAGCGGATAACGTGCCTAAGCAATTTGAGCACGAAAACGCGTCAGCTACAGAAGCACCGCCAGAAGCAGCAAGCGATAAGGTACGTACAGAGGTACGTGACGGCCCTAAAGTAGGTCGTAACGATCCTTGCCCTTGTGGTTCAGGTAAAAAGTACAAGCAGTGCCACGGTAAATTAAGCTAATGAAAGTTGTACATGTTGCCGTTGGGGTAGTACGTCGCGGCACACAAGTGTTTATCAGCCTGCGGGCTGATAACGCCCATCAAGGCGGCAAGTGGGAATTTCCTGGCGGTAAAGTTGAAGATAATGAAACTGTACTTGATGCATTGCGCCGAGAGTTGCAAGAAGAGATTGGCATTCTAGTGCAGTCTAGCGAGCCTTTGCTTATCATTGAACATGATTATGGCGATAAGCTTGTTAAGCTTGATGTACATGCTGTGAGTGCGTTTAACGGTGAGCCTGAAGGTAAGGAAAACCAACAAACGCGCTGGGTTGAAGTAAGTGCATTAGAAGCTAGTGAATTTCCAGCAGCTAATGTGGCTATAATAGATGCGCTTCAACAGAAATATTCGAAGTAGCTGACGGCTTTTAGCCTAAAACACATACTTTCAAAACAAAAAGGGCGGTCTTAATAGACCGCCCTTTTTGTATTCTATGTCCCGTCCTGAAATACGGATTTAACGGCTTACAGCATTACCCTAGTCGCAGTGGCAAAAGCCACATCTAACTTGTGATAAGCCGCTTCGTTGATGAAGTGAGGATAGGTTTCCTGTGCTTCTTGCCATTCAATGTCTTTACCATCAAAGGTGCGAAATACCGGTGCACCTGGCATAAGCGGGGCGAAGTCGTTATCTTGCAATGAGTGGTGGATCATCGCAGTACGTTTACCTTCGGCACTAAGTGGGAATTTAATATTTTCCCCTAGTCTAAACACTTCGCATTCGGGGTATTGTTCAAGGCTATCTGTGTTATACGCTTGGCAAAAATCCAGAATAACTTCAGCCATGGTTTGGGTAAGCAAATAAACGTCTTCTCGCAACACACCTTGAGGTTGTGCGCCTACCTCAATCATTACGCCACGTTTGCCCGTGGTACACAAATAACCGTGCTCTAAATACGGTTTTTCATCTTCTAAAAGAATGTTCGCTTCAGGCATATGATGCTTCACAAATCGTGCGAGCTGAATATGGAAATCATCAGCTTCTAAAATGATTAGCGTTGCACCCATGTTACTGGTGGTGTTGTGAATATCAATCACCAAGTCAGTGGCAGAGTTGCCTTTCGGGCCAAATTGCTGGTTAAGCTTTTTGGCTAGCTTCGCCTCTTTAGCATCGCTGGAATTGCTTAAGGCTTCTAGGGTGAACTGACGATTCAAATCTTCTTCAACAAATCGCACATTAGCGCTTAGGGCGTCTGGGTTAGCAATGGTAAGCGACACGTCCAGTGATGAATAGCGCGATGATAGCGCATCAGAGAACCCTTCAGATTGCCAGTTATGAATAAGTTGAATACCACTGGTTTCATTACCATGTGTTCCACCAACAAGCGCAATTTTATTAATCATATACTTCCTATTAGTGTTTGAAAAAGTCGTCAGATTGCTTAGCAAGCATTGCTTCTATTTCTTCAATGTCGACTTCTTTAGCGGAAGGCTGTTCAGATGGCTTTGCAGCGATTTTATGTTCTTCAGAAGCCCATTCGCCTAAATCAATAAGTTGACATTTTTTACTACAAAAAGGACGAAATTCGCTTTCACTATTCCAAGTAACGGACTTCGCACAAGTTGGGCAATTTACAACCATGAATCACTCCAGTGGCAGATTAGGTTTTCGATAGGCGTAGTTTAACAGGCTGCCAGTTTAAACTGAATATTAGATTCAACAGCCGCGTTTTGGCCTTCAGCGGGAGAAAACCATAAAAAGCGCAAGGCATAGCGGTATTTATTGCCGCTAAGGGTAGGGTAGTAACCTTCATCTACACGGCATTTTATGCGGATAAGCTCGTTTTTATCTTCAGCCGCACCTTGGTAAAATCCATTGTCTGCAGTAACCGTTTTGAATTGTCCGCGTTCACGAATAAACGACAAGCTAACGGCTATGGTGTCGTCTAATAAACTCAAGGTTTCAAGCCATTGGCCAATTTCTTGTTGGCGTACCTCGGCAGGTTGTTGAAGCCAAAAGTGAAGGTTGGGTAGGTCAAAGCTACAAGAGCCACCTGGAATCGCGAAGCGCTGCCTAATCGCACTAAGCAGCTTATCTTCTTTAAGCGCGCTGCCAAAGCGACGGTCGGTCTTAAGCTTTTGCTTAAGGTTCACTATGGTTTTAAGTGCCTGATCTAGCGCGGCACTATCTATCTTAGGGTGCTGTGACCAATAAACGAGATTTTTTTCGTGGGCATCTAAATCTTTGCTCATGTCGGAGCGTAAATCCAGTCGCTCAATCAAATCGAGTAACTCAAATAACTGCTCAAAGAAAACCATTTGCAGTGGCACACTGTCAGATTTCGCGGTGCTTTTTAACTGCCCAAGAAGCTGCTCTACGCGCAGATAGTTACGCACTTTTTCCTTTAGGGGGAATTCGAATACAGCTTCGCTCATGGATATCCTTAAAACACATAGACTTAACCCTAAAGCCTAATGCATGAACTGCCCTAAGCCAAGCCTACTTTCATAATCAATTAAGTATTTGACGAGTTTTAAGGAAAAAAGTTGCAGGAAAACCGAATTTACGAAGAATTTTCGTTATTTGCACTGTATTTACGGGTGTATTCGTTATGTAGCGCGATAACTTGCTTGTTGAGAAACTCAATAGTTTTACTATTATCGATGACATCGTCTGCAGCGGCTAATCGTTCTTTTCTAGTCGCTTGCGATGCCATAATATTTTCAATTAGTTGCTTGGTACTGCCATCGCGTTGCATGGCTCGTTCAAGCTGCATTGATTCGGGGCAATCTACTACGATGACCCGATCGCATAATTCACTAAGGTTGCCCTCAACCAGTAAGGGAACCGATAAAATACAATAATGGCTAGTCGAGTCAGCTATTTGTTGCAGCATAGCTTTGCGAATAAGCGGATGTAACAATTGATTGAGCCATTGCTTTTCTTCGCTATTATTAAAAACACACTCTCGTAACGCTGCTCTATTTAGGGTGCCATCCTCTAATAAAATGTCGCGTCCGAAGTGCTCGGTTATTTTAACCAGGCCTTCACTTCCTAAGGTAACAACGTCTCTAGCCACTTCATCGGCGTCGATAATATCAATGCCTAACGCTGCGAATTTATTCGTAGCGGCAGACTTTCCACTACCAATTCCGCCGGTAAGGCCAATCACGACTTTATCGCTTTTATTCGAAGGCCTCTTTGTGTCTGCTTGTGCTGTTTTCGTTGCTACCATTACTGCAGTGCCCATTTTAAATAGTGGGTAATAATCGTGTCTTTATAAAATAAGGTTATCCAACCAGCAACGGCCAAATAGGGCCCGAAGGGGATAGCCAGTGATTTTCCTTTGTTTTGGAACATCATAATGGCAATGCCGGCGATTGCACCGACTATTGAAGACAATAAAATAATGATGGGTAAACCTTGCCAGCCAGTGAAGGCGCCAAGGGCTGCTAATATTTTGAAGTCGCCATATCCCATACCTTCTTTGCCGGTGACTATTTTAAACAACCAGAATACAGACCATAAACTCAAATATCCGGCGGCGGCACCAATAATGGCGTCAACTGGCCCAACAAAAATGGATTGGGTGCTAAGTATTAAACCAAGCCAAAGTAAGGGTAGAGTAAGTTGGTCTGGAAGCAGCATTTTATCTAAATCGATAAAAATTAAGGCGATAAGAATATAAGTAAATATCACCGCCCATATTGCTTGAGGTGTAGGGCCAAAATAGTAGGCGGCGAACGTACAAGTTAGCGCTGTAAATAACTCTACTAATGGGTAGCGAATAGAAATAGGAGTTTTACAGTTGGCGCATTTTCCGCGCAGGAAAAGATAGCTAATAATAGGAATATTTTCCCAAGCCCGAATTTTATGACCGCAACTAGGGCAGGTGCTATCTGGCTTGGCTAAATTAAACGTTTCAGGAAGAGTTTGCTCACCAGCAGCTTGAACATCTTCATTTTCGCTATCTGTTTCACTAAAGTAACTGGCGTATTCCTGCTTCCAACTGTTTTCCATCATAATGGGCAAGCGATGGATAACTACATTTAAGAAGCTTCCTACCATTAAGCTAACCACGAAAACAAAGAGGTAGAATAACCACGGGTATAATTGGCTGGTAAGCAATATCGCTTCCATAAAATAGCGTTCTCTTTTTTATTTTAGTTAATAATGCAAAAAAGGCCTGCGCTGGGCAAGCCTAATCATGTGTAGTGTACAAACAAAACAAGGGCAGCATGGCGTAAAAGGTTATACCACATTACCCATTTCAAATATGGGAAGGTACATGGCGACGATAAGGCCGCCAATCACCACACCTAGCACAGCCATAATCATTGGCTCTAATAAGCTGGTTAAGCCATCGACCATATCATCCACTTCGGCTTCATAGATGGTAGCAATTTTGCTTAACATAGAGTCAACTGAGCCAGACTCTTCACCGATGGCCACCATCTGCGTCACCATATCAGGAAATACATTGGTAGCGCGCATTGATGTATGCATTGGCATGCCGCCTGCCACTTCTTTTCGCATAAACATGATGGCGTCTCTAAAGACCGCATTACCCGACGCGCCAGCAGCCGATTCAAGTGCGCCAATTAAAGGTACACCGGCAGCAAAGGTGGTTGCGAGAGTGCGAGTAAACCGTGCGATACTGGCTTTTTTGAGTATTTCCCCAATAACGGGAATTTTAAGAACCGCTCTATCAACTCTATCGCGAAAGCTTTGGCTTTTCTTATGAGTGCGCATAAACATGTAGCCAGCTATACCAATTCCGATGCCTATAAATATCCCGTAACTTTGCACAAAATTCGAGATGGCGAGTACAAAGAGTGTAAAGGCAGGAAGCTCAGCCCCGAAACTACTAAAAATTTCTTCAAATTGAGGTACCACAAACACCAACAATATGGTGGTTACAATAAGCGCGACTACCACCACAGCTACAGGGTAAAACATCGCTTTTTTAATTTTTGATTTAAGTGCTTCCGCTTTTTCTTTATAGGTGGCTATTCGGTCGTAAATGGTTTCAAGCGCACCTGATTGTTCTCCGGTGTAAACCAAGTCGCAATATAAATCGTCAAAATATTCAGGATGTTTACGCAGTGAGCTTGATAACGGGTTACCCGAGCGAACTTCATTAGTGATATCGCCGAGCAATTTACGCATTGATGCTTTTGCATGACCTTGAGATATCATGTCTAAAGATTGGATAAGGGTAACACCAGCAGCCAGCATAGTGGCAATTTGGCGTGAAAATACTGAAATGTCTGCAGCGGTAATTTTTTGGCCGCCACGACTAAATAGGGATTTCTGCTGTTTTTTTACTTTTCTAACTGAGACGCCTTGTTTACGAAGTTGCATTTTGGCTTCTTTAAGGTTGGCAGCCGATATCTCACCTTTGCGGCTGTTACCTCGCCCATCTTTACCTTGCCATTCGTAAACTATTGCAGCCTTCACAGATACCCTTCCTCATATAAAAAAGGGAAGTGCACCAGCACTTCCCTTAGATGAAACGATCGCTCGTTAGCACACTCCAGCAGCTACACAAGTACCTGTTTTTGCCCATGTGATTGGCGCAACAATTCCGCTAGGGGTAAGAATGTAGGTATAGCTATCAACTTCAGTTGTGCCCTTAGCTGTAATAACACCATTTTCAATCTTAACTTCTAAAACGCGGCCTGTTGAAGTCGTGATATTTGGTGGAAGGCCGTTAGTTCCAGCATCTGCGTCACCAATAGCGGAAAATTCACCCGTTTGAGCAGAAACTTCAAAAGCCGTTTTAAATGCAGTGGTAGCCATTACTACTTCTGTGAACTTAGACTTTTTAGTATAAGTTTGATAAGCAGGTAAAGCGATTGCTGCCAAAATACCGATAATGGCAACAACGATCATAAGTTCGATTAGGGTGAAACCCTTTTGGTTTTTAGTTTTCATGTTCATCATGGTTTGCTCCGGGACGTGTATAGCACGTTAAGTTTAAATGTAATTCAAATTGACGTTTATACCCGAGTCGTTCTTAAACGCCCCTGGTACTTGAATCTAAGTATATAAATTAATTGGTCAGTGACAAGTATGCAGAAAAATACCTATGTCTGACTTTTTCAGTATGACACGTTCAAAAAGGGCTTTGCAGCCCTATGTTATTGAACTTTCGTATGAATTTACAACTTTCGTACGTATAGATAACTATACTAGCTAGAACAAAACCGATGAAACGTGCTTATAAAGTAGTAAAGTAGCTTTATACCTAAGCACGTCATTTGAACTGTTACATATGAAATTAACGCACGCTATTCGCAACCTTTTTTACGCTAAGTTAACCCTTAGCGACAAATCAATTGCTTTCACATTCTTGGTTAATGCACCAGATGAAATATAGTCTACACCCAGTGTTGCTAGCGACGATAACCGTTCATCGGTAATGTTACCTGACACTTCCAGTTTACATTGCCCTTGGGTTAGCGCTACTGCCTTTTGGATCTGTTCGTTGGTAAAGTTATCCAACATAACGATGTCAGCCCCTGCAAGAAGTGCTTGTTGTAATTCTTCCAAGCTTTCTACTTCTACTTCAACAGGCTTCCCAGGTTTCATTTCTTTAGCACGGCTTACTGCTTTCTTTATAGAGCCGCAGGAAAAAATGTGATTTTCTTTAATTAAGAACGCATCAAACAAACCAATACGATGATTTTGTCCCCCGCCACAATGCACAGCGTACTTCTGTGCCATGCGAAGGCCTGGTAGGGTTTTGCGTGTATCAAGAATTTTGGTGTTGCTTCCGGCAAGCAACTTCGCGTAGCTGGCTGTGACGGTTGCCGTTGCTGAAAGGGTTTGCAGAAAATTAAGTGCTACCCGCTCGGCAGTAAGAATAGCGCGAGCCGAGCCTGTTAAAGTCAGTAGGGTAGTATCTGCTGCAACGGTATCGCCGTCTTTTACTTGCCATACTAATTCTAGGTGCTCATCAATTAACGCAAACGCTTGTTCAACCCAAGCTACGCCGCAAATAACGCATTGCTCACGGGTAATAATAGTAGCAGTCGCGTTTTCGCTTTCGTCTATTAAGTTCGCAGTAATATCGTTATGCGCGTTAAGCTCGCCACCTAAATCTTCAATAAGTGCGAGAGAAACTTGTTCGCGGATGGCGTTAATGTCGGGTGAAATCATGATGGCTGCTGTTTAGAATTAAAGGGTACGCAATATTAACCAATCTCCGCGCTGAGTAAACTCTAATTGCCGTAAAACGCTCATTCCAAGCAAGATATGCTCACTTTGCATACCGGGGTTTAGGTTTGCGCTAACATTGTTTAATACAATGTCGCCAATTCGAAGAGTATCAATACGTGATTCAGCAACGGTAACGGTTCCATTCGCTGTATTGGCCAAGCCTTTACGACCCGCTTGTAGTTGAAGTCTCTGGGCTAGATGGGCGGGAATAGACACATCGGTAGCGCCGGTATCTACCAAAAACACTACTTCTTCGCCATTAATAAAGCCTGAGGTCACGTAATGTCCTGCTCGGTTTTGCTTTAAGCGTACTTCGGTTTGTGACCCAATACGCTGTGATTGAGGTTCGCTATTAGGGTTAACTTGCTTATCGAGCAAGCCAGAAAAGACATAGACCAGCAGGCCAAACCCACAAATCCACGCCAGCACCACCATATACTTTGCCGCAGAATTCTCGCCCACAGAATCATCTTCACTCATATAAAACATCTCACTTCTTTTTATACGTTCTATTTATACCGCCTTTCTACGTATATATAAATGTATCGGCCTAACAAAAGGAGTTCGTACCCAGTGAAACTTTATGGAGTAAGGGGTAGCACTTTTTTCTTTTTCAAAAAACGCTCGCGATTATTAAGTGCAAGGTGAGTTTGAGGGTAAAGCCGTCTGCGCAATATCTCTTGAAACATTATTCACGCTCAATTCAAGTGGTCATTCGTCAAAGCAGTAAGGCAGCATCCATTTAAAACCTTATGCAGCAAGGAGCTGAATTCTTCTCTTTTTTAATATGTAACTTGCCTATTTAAGTGCAAGGTGAATTTGAGAGTAAAGCCATCTGCGCAATTTTTCTTGAAACATTATTAACGTTCAAATCAAGTGGTCATTCGTCAAAGCGGTAAGGCAGCATCCATTTAAAACTTTATGCAGCAGGGAGCTGCATTCTTCTCTTTTTTCAAATATGTAACTTGCCTATTTAAGTGCAAGGTGATTTTGAGGGTAAAGCCGTCTGCAGCATGGATGCTGCAGCCGAGCCTCCATGGATGGATTCACGGCGTGCTTTACCCTCAAACTCACCTTTCACCAGAAACGGCGTTTAGCTTGTGCCCTTGGGCAGCTGGTGTCACACTGTTATTAATGAAAACCACGTAACGAATCTTCAAATTATATGGTGTTATACAAGCCCGCGAAGCAAATTGATTGCCCCCATTATGATGAACGGCCCGACGAAAGCGATGTGAGCGTGTTGGTTATTCATAATATATCGCTGCCACCGTCGCAATTTGGTACATCAGGTATCCGTGAGTTGTTTACCGGTACGTTAAATCCTGATGAGCACCCGTTTTACAAAGAAATAGCAGGAATTAGGGTATCTGCCCATTGTGTAATTTACCGCAACGGTGAAATAGAGCAGTTTGTTCCCTTTAACAAGCGGGCGTGGCATGCAGGGTTATCGACATTTCAAGGTCGCTCTCGTTGTAACGACTTTACCATTGGTATTGAATTAGAAGGCACGGATACTCTGCCTTACACGGATGCTCAATATGAGCAACTATCGATATTGAGTAAGTTTATATTGCAACAGTACCCGCGAATTACGTTGGGTCGAATTGTGGGTCATAATGATATTGCGCCAGGGCGAAAGACCGACCCAGGTGTAGCGTTCGATTGGCCACGCTACAGACAGTCACTTGATGCAACTAACATATCAAGCAACACGATTATTTAAATCGGTAAGCAAGGCGATTATGCGTCTGCCTATTACCTATAATTCTACGGTAGGAAATAAACATGATACTAATGAGTTTACTGCTGGTATTAAGTCTTGAAAGGCTCATTACTAAAACGCCGGTATGGCACATAGAACGTTATGCAGTTGCCTATCAAAATTGGCTTTACGAGCGAAAATGGCTAGAAGAAGGCACGTCATCGATTGCTTTTTATTTATATATGTTGCTGCCAGCACTAATCATTGGGCTAATTGAGCATTGGCTGTTCGGCGCTTTTCTTACCTTTATTGAACAAAGTATCATTTTATTTATTTGTATAGGCTGCCCGGTATTGCGTGCCACATATAAGCAATTTTTGAACGCCGCAGACCGTGGCGATTTACAAGCTTGCAGTATGTACACCGACCAACTAGGGCATTGCGGTAGCAAGCGTGATAGCGACGGTACTGCCATGGCTGAGGGAAAAAGCTTCGGCCAACACCTTACTTGGCTGAACTATCAGCACTACGCTGCGGTCATGTTGTGGTTTATAGCATTTGGTGCACCGGGTGCCGTGTTCTACTGTTTCAGTAGAAGTGCCACTGAGCGTTTCTGTGCATCTCAACATCCATTAGCTATGGCGGCGGGCAAGTTAATGTACGCACTTGATTTTATACCGGTACGCATTACGGCGTTTGGCATGTTGATGATGGGGCATTTTTCCCGTGCACTTCCTCAATGGTTGAAAGACGGACTTTCACTTAATGTTCCCGCGTACGATTTGCTTACCCGAGTATCGTCAAAAGCCGAGATGTTAACGGCTGAAGAACGTCAAGCTCAGACAGAAAATGCAGCGGTAGAGCCTAAAGTGCTGGTCAAGTTAGCAAAACGTAATGTTATTTTTCTGCTTGTTATTACCTCTGCGCTAACCGTTGTTGGCACCCTTGCTTAACTATTTCAGTTAACAAACGTATTACCATTCTATCCTGGTCTATGAATTTTTCATTTATAGATCAGGTATTTCACGTCTCATACCCTCGCCACCCCACCTCATCAGACCAGTGAGTGTTTGCTAAATTTTTGCAACAAATTCAACAATAAAGCTTAACAATAAGCAACTCCTTACAAGTTTGCTATGCTTGAGAGTATTTACCTCACTTTCGATCTATCTTAAACTATATAGGTAAAATGGTATTACCAATTGTGACTGTAGACCTTACTTGTTTACAAAATAGTCGCATACTCAAGTAAACGAAGGAATATAGTCACGCATGCGTCAGCAGCGAAAAAAACTTGCCGATGTTATCACCGAGCAGCTTGAGTCCATGATTTTGGATGGGAGCTTATTGGCAGGTCAGAAATTGCCACCAGAGCGTGAACTTGCGATTCAGTTTGAGGTATCACGGCCTTCCTTACGAGAAGCCATAGGTAATCTCCAGGCACGTGGATTGGTTGAGCGCAAGCAGGGCGGCGGCACGTTTGTAAACCGCAACCTTAACTCTGCCATGAAAGACCCATTGATGGCACTTGTCAGTAAACGGCCTGAAACTCAGTTCGATTTACTTGAGTTTCGTCATGCCTTAGAAGGAATGGCAGCGTATTATGCAGCGCTTCGTGGGCAACCTGAAGATTATGAAGCACTAAAAAATGCGCTTAATGAACTGCCCACGCCAGCACCCGAAGAAAGTAAGCGGGAACAAGCTGAAGCGCTAGGTAAGTTCTACATCATTATGGCAAGAGCATCCCATAACATGGTGCTTTTACATGTAATGAGCACCATGCAAAGTATGCTGGTGGAAAACATAGAACGTAACTTTGATATGTTAGCGACTCACCCTGATGCAGTGGCAGATATTGCTCGTCAAAGACAAGAAATTGTTGAAGCTATCGCTGCACGGGATCCAGAAGCGGCACGTCAGGCGTGTAATACGCACCTTGCGTTCATTGAAAAGACATTATTAACCATTAATCAGCGTGACACCCGTGTACAACGCGCGTTACGACGATTAGAAATTTAACATGCCTTCTTGTTTACCCAGTTTTATAAGGCGTGATTATATAAGCAGAGGCTTAAAGAGAATTTTAGCTACTGTGATATGCAAAAAGCACAGGTGAGCCATTAAGGTTCACAGCGAGTACAACGTAATTTGGTCATTCTTCTTTCGATAATTAGGTCGAAGGAAGAATTCTCTATATATAAAGCAAAAATAGGATGGCACCATGACTGATATGATGCACCAAGATGTGGATCCTCAAGAAACTAAAGAGTGGATTGATGCTCTTGAATCTGTTTTGGAAGAGGAAGGTGTAGAACGCGCCCATTATCTACTCGAGAAACTTATTGATAAGGCTCGTCGTAGCGGAGCGCACTTACCGTACGACGCCACCACAGCGTACATCAATACAATTCCTTCAGCGCAAGAGCCAAAAATGCCTGGCGACCTAACGATTGAAGCACGCATTCGTGCCGCCATTCGTTGGAATGCATTGATGATTGTATTACGTGCTTCTAAAAAAGACTTAGAGCTTGGTGGTCACATTGGTAGTTTTGCGTCATCTGCCATGCTATATGATGTTGGTTTTAACCACTTCTTTAAAGCGCCGACAGAAAACGCTGGTGGCGACTTTATTTTTGCCCAAGGCCATATCTCTCCAGGTATTTATGCCCGTTCTTTCATTGAAGGTAACCTTTCTGAAGAACAGCTAAATAACTTCCGTCAAGAATGCGCTGGTGAAGGTCTATCTTCATACCCGCATCCTCATTTGATGAAAGATTACTGGCAGTTCCCAACAGTATCGATGGGCTTAGGTCCACTTCAAGCTATTTATACTGCACGTTTCCTTAAGTACCTCACTAACCGTGGTATTAAAGACTGTTCTGAACAGCGCGTATATTGCTACATGGGAGACGGCGAGTGTGATGAGCCAGAATCATTGGGTGCTATTGGTCTTGCTTCACGTGAAGGCCTAGATAACCTAACTTTCGTTATCAACTGTAACCTACAGCGCCTAGATGGCCCGGTTCGTGGTAACGGCAAAATTATCCAAGAACTTGAAGGCACATTCCGCGGCGCAGGCTGGGAAGTGGTTAAAGTTATTTGGGGCAGTTACTGGGATGAGCTTCTTGCCCGTGATAAATCAGGCAAACTTATTCAGTTAATGGGCGAAACCGTAGACGGTGAGTACCAGAACTGTAAAGCGAAGGGTGGTAAATACACTCGCGAAAACTTCTTCAACAAGTACCCAGAAACGGCTGCACTTGTAGCGAACATGTCTGACGATGACATCTGGCGCTTGAACCGTGGTGGACACGATCCAGTAAAAGTCTTTGCTGCTTATCAAAAAGCGAAAGAGACCAAAGGTCGTCCAACGGTTATTCTTGCTAAAACCGTTAAAGGCTTTGGTTTAGGTGCTTCTGGTGAAGCCTTGAACATTGCGCATAACGTGAAGAAGATGGACGTAGATTCACTTAAAGTATTCCGCGATCGTTTCAATATTCCAATTGCTGACGAAAAAATTGAAGAACTTCCTTACTTCAAGTTCCCTGAAGACAGTGAAGAAATGAAGTACTTGCGCGAGCGTCGTGAGTCTTTAGGCGGTTACTTACCTTCTCGTAGAGAACAAGCTGACGAGCAACTTGAAGTACCTGAGCTAAAAGCATTTGATGCAATTTTAAAAGGCTCTGGCGATCGTTCAGTTTCGTCTACTATGACTTTCGTACGTGTACTTAACGCATTATTGAAAGACAAGAAGATTGGTAAGCGTATTGTGCCAATTATTCCTGATGAAGCACGTACATTCGGTATGGAAGGGCTGTTCCGCCAAGTGGGCATTTACGCTAACGAAGGCCAAAAGTACGTTCCACAAGATGCCGATCAAGTGGCTTACTATCGTGAAGATAAGAAAGGCCAGGTATTGCAGGAAGGTATTAACGAATTAGGTGCAATGGCATCGTGGGTTGCGGCAGGTACGTCTTACTCAACCTGTAACGCTACGACTATTCCGTTCTACATTTACTACTCAATGTTTGGTTTCCAACGTGTTGGCGACTTGACGTGGGCAGCTGGCGATAGCCAAGCAAGAGGTTTCTTGTTAGGTGCTACCGCAGGTAGAACCACATTGAACGGTGAAGGTCTACAGCACCAAGATGGACATTCACATGTTCAAGCGAACCTTATCCCGAACTGTGTAACTTACGATCCAACTTACGGATACGAAGTGGCTGTTATTGTACAAGACGGTTTACGTCGCATGTATGGCAACAACGAAAACGTATTCTATTACCTAACATTGATGAACGAGAACTACCAACACCCAGCTATGCCTGAAGGTGATGACGTAGCTGATCAAATCATTAAAGGTATTTATAAGCTTGAACGAGTTGAAAACAAGAAGACCAAGACCAATGTACAGTTAATGGGTTCGGGTACTATCTTGAATGAAGTACGTAAAGCGGCACAAATTCTTTGTGACGATTACAACGTTTCTTCAGACGTTTACTCGGTAACCTCGTTCAACGAATTGGCTCGTGAAGGTCAAGAAGTGGCGCGCTGGAACATGTTAAATCCAGAAGCAGATCAGAAAACAGCTTACATCGGTCAAGTTATTACGAAAGATGCAGGTCCTGCTATTTCTGCAACTGATTACGTTAAAAACTACTCTGATCAGGTTCGCGCATTTATCGATACAGATTATCGCTGCCTAGGTACTGATGGTTTTGGTAGAAGTGACAGCCGAGAAAACTTGCGTACTCACTTTGAAGTTAACGCTGCATACATTGTAGTGGCTTCATTGTACGAGTTAGCGCAGCGCGGTGATTTCGATAAGAAAGATGTTGCTGAAGCGATTAAACGTTTTGATATTAACGTTGAAAAACTAAACCCACTTTACGCGTAGTCACAGGCAGATAAGGTATTTTACATATGTCAGATATTCAAAAGATTATCGTACCGGATGTAGGCGGTGACGAAGTTGAAGTTATCGAGCTATGTGTTGCCGTAGGCGACACCATTGATGCAGATGAAGGCGTTGTTACTGTAGAAAGTGACAAAGCCTCTATGGATATTCCTGCACCATTTGAAGGTGAAATCGTTAGCTTATCTGTTGCCGTTGGCGACAAGATTAAAGAAGGCGATGTTATCGGCGAAATGAAAAAAGCAGGTGGCGAAGAAGCCTCTTCTGAAGAGAAAGAAGAGCCAGCTGAAGCAGCACCTGCAAAAGAAGAGCCTAAAGAAGCACCAAAAGAAGAAAGCAAATCAGGAGCGGCGCCAGCAGCATCAGGTGGTGGTGAAGTGATAGAAGTTGCGGTTCCTGATATTGGTGACGACGGCGAAGTAGATGTTATTGATGTACTGGTTTCTGTAGGCGATACCATCGAGAAAGAAGATGGGCTTATTACGCTAGAAACCGATAAAGCGACTATGGATGTGCCTTCTACTCACGCAGGTACGGTGAAAGAAGTATTCATCAGTACTGGCGATAAAGTAAAAGAAGGTACGCTAGTTATTAAACTAGAAACCGCTGGAAGTGGTGAAGCAGCTAGCAGCGATGCGCCTGCTCAGTCAAGTTCTGAAAAAGCGGCACCTTCGGCTGAATCATCTTCTGACGACGCGGCTTCATCTGCCCCGTCATCAGAATCTGCCGGCGGCGTAGTAGAAGTTGAAGTACCTGATATTGGCGAAGACGGTGAAGTAGACGTTATCGATGTATTAGTTTCTGTGGGCGACACCATTGAGAAAGAAGATGGTCTTATTACCCTTGAAACTGATAAAGCGACAATGGATGTGCCTTCTACCCATGCAGGTACAGTAAAAGAAGTCTTCATTAAGGCCGGTGACAAAGTTAAGCAAGGTACGCTAGTTATTAAGCTGGAAACTGCCGGAAGTGGCGGTTCAGCTAGTAGCGAAGCACCTGCACCGAAGAAAGCGGAATCTGCGCCTGAGAAGCCGAAAGCGGCTGAAAAACCAGCATCGCAAAATAAGTCACCTGTGCCAGCGCAAGAAGCGCCAGAGCCTAAGGGCAATGGGAAAGCACATGCTTCTCCTTCTGTGCGCCGCGTAGCAAGAGAGTTTGGTGTAGACCTCACCCTTGTTAACGGAACAGGGCCTAAGAATCGTATTCTTAAAGAAGACGTTCAGGCTTACGTGAAAGCTGAGCTTGCTAAGCCGAAAGGCAGCGCTGCAAGTGCATCTGCACCAGCTGGCGATAACGTGCTTCAAATTGTGCCGGTTAAACCTGTTGACCACAGCAAGTTTGGTGAAGTTGAAGAAGTTAAGCTTTCACGCATTCAGAAGATTTCTGGCCCGTTCTTACACCGTAACTGGGCGACTATCCCTCATGTAACACAGTTCGATGAGGCTGATATCACCGACGTAGAAGCGTTCCGTAAAGAACAAAATGCGTATCATGCAAAAACCAAGTCTGGCTTGAAGATCACGCCACTTGTTTTCATCATGAAAGCGGTCGCAAAAGCACTAGAGAAATACGAAGTATTTAACTCTTCGCTTTCTGATGATGGTGAAAGCTTGATTATCAAGAAGTTCATCAACATTGGTATTGCGGTAGAAACTCCGGGTGGCTTGGTAGTGCCGGTAATCAAAGACGTGAACAAGAAAGGTATTGAGCAGTTATCTCAAGAGCTTATTGAAACGTCGAAGAAAGCCCGTGATGGCAAGCTGAAGTCTTCAGATATGCAAGGCGGTACGTTTACCATTTCAAGCTTAGGCGGTATTGGCGGAACAGCGTTCACGCCAATTGTTAATGCCCCTGAAGTTGCTATTTTAGGTGTATCTAAGTCTGATATGAAACCGAAGTGGAACGGTAGCGAGTTTGAACCTCGCCTAATGGTTCCGTTAAGCTTGTCGTACGACCATCGTGTTATTGATGGTGCGGTAGGTGCAAGGTTCTCTACTGAAGTAGCTGCAAACTTGACTGACTTGCGCAGAATTATACTTTAAATCAAAATACGAGAATGTTTGTTATATCATTAACATTCTCGGTGATTTTATAAGCCCTTGGGGCAGTATTTAGGTTATGCTATTACGCACAAAGTGATAGATAACAAAAAATAGGATTGAGGTTCACAATGAGCGAAATTAAAACGCAATTAGTGGTACTGGGCGGCGGCCCTGGCGGTTACTCTGCAGCATTCCGTGCTGCCGACTTAGGCATCGAGACCGTTATTGTTGATTCAAGGGAATCCCTTGGTGGTGTGTGTCTTAACGTTGGATGTATTCCTTCAAAAGCATTGCTTCACGTAGCGAAAGTAATGAAAGAAGCGAAACACTTAGCTAGCCATGGTGTAACTTTTGGCGAACCAAAAATCGATCTAGACAAAATTCGCGAATATAAAGACAGCGTTGTAAAACAGCTGACTAACGGTCTTGGCGGCATGTCAAAAATGCGTAAAACCAAGCACGTTAAAGGTTACGGTAAATTTACCGGTGCTAATACCCTTGAAGTAAAAAACGGTGACGACGTTACTACTATTACTTTTGAAAAAGCAATTATTGCTGCAGGCTCTGAGCCAGTAAGTCTTCCGTTTATTCCAGAAGACGACCGTATTATCGACTCAACTGGCGCTTTGGAAATGAAAGATATTCCAGAGAAGATGCTTGTACTTGGTGGCGGTATCATTGGCCTAGAAATGGGTACAGTGTACGAAGCATTAGGTTCAAAAATTGATGTTGTTGAATTTTTAGATCAGCTTATTCCAGCTGCTGATAAAGACATCATGAAAGTCTTTATGAAAGATTATAAAGAAAAATTCAACATCATGCTTGAAACCAAAGTGACTGCGGTTGAAGCAAAAGAAGACGGTTTGTATGTAACGTTTGAAGGTAAAAATGCACCTTCAGAACAAGTACGCTACGACAAAGTATTAGTGGCTGTTGGACGTCGTCCAAACGGTAAAATGGTTGGCGCAGACACTGCTGGTGTTAACGTTGACGACCGTGGCTTTATTAACGTTGATAAGCAAATGCGTACTAACGTTGAACATATCTTCGCTATTGGCGACTTGGTTGGCCAACCTATGCTTGCGCATAAAGCGGTTCACGAAGGTCATGTTGCAGCTGAGGTTATTGCTGGTCAGAAACATTACTTCGACCCACGTGGTATTCCTTCAGTAGCGTACACTGAGCCGGAAGTTGCTTGGGTTGGTGTTACCGAGAAAGAAGCGAAAGAGCAAGGTTTAAGCTACGAAACAGCCGTATTCCCATGGGCTGCTTCAGGTCGAGCCATTGCGTCTGACGCAACAAACGGTATGACTAAAATGATTTTCGAAAAAGACACCGGTCGTGTACTTGGTGGCGCAATGGTAGGTACTAACGCGGGCGAAATGCTTGGCGAAATTGGTCTTGCTGTTGAAATGGGCGCAGACGCGGAAGATGTTGCTTTAACAATTCACGCTCACCCAACGCTAAACGAGTCAATTGGCCTAGCGTCTGAAATATTCGAAGGTAGTATTACCGATTTGCCTAACGCTAAGGCAAAGAAAAAGAAGTAAGTTAGCTAATTAGTTAACGCAGAAACCCGCCAAATGGCGGGTTTTTTTATTTTTAGCGCAGCTAACGTGGCGTAATCTACATATAGCGCCTACTATTAGAGCAGGTAGTTAGCAGTTAATTTTAAACGAGACAAAATGGTCCCGAGCAACATTCATACTATTGGAAAAAACACCTCCCATGCAGAAACTAAGCACGCCGAATATGATATTGAGCTAATAGGTAATGTGCTGCGAGTAGACGGACGTGGCGTGGTGAATGAAGAGATTTTGAAGCAATACCACGAGGACGTTAAAGATATTGTCATTAGCCTTAAAGGCCAAAAATGGGGCTTTTTAGGATTTGTTCAGGGTACTGGGATTTTAACGCCGGCAGCAGAATCTACCTTAATAGACTCAATCAAACTTCGTAAAATATACGGTATGTCAGCCTGTGCTTTAGTGGTTGCCAACGCTGATATTCCAGCGCTGGTCCAAAGTCAGTTCGAGCGGGTGTACTTGGCAGCAGATATCGATTATTTCTTTTGTGCTGATGAAAAAGAGGGTTTAGCGTGGCTTGCCAGTAAAGAGTGCAAGTACAAGTAAGCCTAAACAGGTGAAAAGCTGTCTATCAGAGGGACGGTAATAGCAGCTTATCTTCAAGGCTTATTGTAAGCAGACCCCAACACGGCTTATTTAAAAAACTACGCAATTACTTTCCCCTTTGGGTCATTCACAGCGTTATCTAAATTTAAAATGTCGGCCGTCTCGGCTGCGTCTATCTCTTCACCATGCTTAATATGCGATGGCGTAAAGTCGCTGCTGTCTATATTACGTTGAGCCAAGAAGCGCTTAACGGTTTCGGCGCAATAGGCTTTACGGCAGCATTGAGATAGCAGCATTTCGTGGCGCTCTACGCGCTCGCGAATGAACTTCACCACTAATTTACGTAACCACTGTAACCCAGCATCTAAGTCTTGGCGTTTGTGCCACATAACAGACATTGGCAGGCCTTTAATTTCAACAGGTGTTTCAAATACTGCGAGCTCACCAGAGAAAATCTCCTTCTCAACGACCAGTGATGGTGCAACACATATTAAGTTGCTTTCTTTTAGCAGCGGCGTGGCGTTGTAGAACTGATTGACCGACATAGCAATACGGCGTTTTAACCCCATGTTAGCTAATACTTGATCGGTAGGGCCGGTAACATCGCCTGTTACCGACACCAATAAGTGATCTGCGGCAATAAAGTCTTCCAAGGTAAGCTGCGCTTTCGCTAACGGGTGATCGGGGCGCATCACGACTACCCAACTAGGATCTAACACGTGCTCGGTACGTATTACCGCATCAGGTTGATGGTATTTAGAAAAAGTTAGTTCAGCCTCAGCGTCTTTTAATACCTTATCAGTACCCAAATCGTAACTGGGGATCGCATGAATATTAATGCCTGGCGCTTCATTTTCAATAACCTTACGAAGCGGCCCCCATACCATAGCAACAATGCTGTCAGTGGCTGATATACGAAAGGTGCGCTTGGCCGTAGCAGGGTCAAATTCCGCGGGGCTGACGGCAACTTCAAGTTGCCCTAGCGGGCCTTGAATTTGGCTCCACAGGTTTTTGGCATAAGAGGTAGGCTGAATACCCCGACCATCCTTTACGAATAACTCGTCTTTCCATGCGGTACGCATGCGAGAAAGGGCGTTTGAGACTGCTGGCTGTGTCATCGACAATCTATCAGCAGCACGGGTAATCGCGCCTTCCGTCATGATGGCATCAAATATCATCAATAAATTTAAATCATGTGGACGCACCAGTCTCTCCGGTTATTCGTAAAATAGTTCTGTATCTGGGTTCTAGTTCAATGCTGAGGTAAAGCCGAGGTAAGGAAATACTCCGTAAACACGCGGCGAACCCATCGCTTTTTATCGCTTCGGCTCTTCTCTACACGGCGTGTCTAACTATTATCACAACACTTTTTCGCTTCAGACTGTGGTGCCAACTTTTATGTAACACCTTGAGCAAAATAGCCTAAATTTCATACTTCTCAATATATATCATTTTATGATGTGTTGCATACGAAAATATAATTATTTTTATTGTATTGCCATGTGCATAATGCACGCCTTCACACTTTTAGAGACGCTTGCAATGACGACTTTAACTCGATTTTTGGCAATTCTAAGCCTTACAGCACTTGTCGCCGCATGTGGTAGCGACGATACGGATCCTGGCCAGCAAATGCATGCGAATGCGGGCATTCCTGTAGATGTTGCGCCAGTGGTCTCGCAGCGTTTAACTGAGTGGGACAGTTTTACTGGCCGTTTAGAAGCGCCGCAAACGGTATCGCTTCGCCCACGTGTTTCAGGCTACATTGAATTTGTAGCGTTTGAAGAAGGCGAATATGTAGAGCAGGGCGAAACCTTATTCCTTATTGATAACCGCGCTTTTAAAGCAGAAGTTGAGCGTTTAACCGCGCAACTTGAAGAAGCAAAAAGCCGTTACGACTTATCTGTGCAAAGTTACGACAGAGTCGTAAAACTTCGTAAAACCCAAGCGGTTTCACAAGAGGTGCTAGATGAGCGTTTAGCGGGTAAGAATCAAGCTTTTGCTAGCATCAATCAAACGAAAGCGGCATTAGACGTTGCTCGTTTAAATCGCGGTTTTGCCCGTGTTGAAGCGCCAATCTCTGGCCGTGTGTCTCGGGCAAACATCACCGAAGGTAACTATGTAACGGCAGGACAGTCTGAGCTTACCAGCATCGTATCTACTCATCAGCTTTACGCTTACTTCGATATTGATGAGCAAACCTACCTAAATTACGTAAGTAGCGATGGTAAAGCAGATTCTGCGGTAAACGACCAAGCGGTGGCTATGCGTCTTGCCAATGAGCAAGACTATGGTCACTGGGGACAAATCGATTTTGTCGATAATCAAGTGAATGGCAATACGGGTACCCTTCGTGTTCGCGCGGTTTTCAACAACGAAAATGGCCGTTTAATGCCGGGTTTATTTACCCACTTGAAACTAGCGGGTGATACCAACGAGCAGGGCATTTTAATTAAAGAAAAAGCGATAGGTACCGACCTTAACAACAAATTTGTATTGGTGGTAAACACCGACAATAAAGTGGAATACCGCGCTGTTACCTTGGGTGACAAAGTAGGTAGCATGCGCATTATTCAAAGTGGCCTAGTAGCTGGCGACACCATTGTAGTTGATGGCCTTCAGCGCGTACGTCCAGGAGCTGTTGTTGCGCCAAACCAGGTTGATATGGGTGATAAAGAAGCACTAGCAAGCCTACAAAATTGGCAGGCACGTGTAGATAACGTAACAAATTTGGCTAACGTTGATGCGCTAACTGGTAGCGTTGCCGGTACTGGAATTAACTAATGAATTTTTCGCAATTTTTCATTCGCCGCCCTATCTTTGCAGGTGTACTAAGCCTGCTCATTTTCATTGGCGGCGCCATTGCTGTTTGGCAACTACCTATCACAGAATACCCAGAAGTGGTGCCACCTACGGTTGTGGTAACGGCTAACTATCCTGGCGCAAATCCTAAGGTGATAGCTGAAACTGTGGCTACGCCCCTAGAGCAAGAGATTAATGGCGTAGAAGATATGATTTATATGTCTTCGCAGGCCACATCTGATGGGCGTATGACCCTTACCATTACGTTTGCCATTGGTACCGACCCTGATGATGCCACTACGCTAGTACAAAACCGTGTTAACCGCGCCACTCCGCGATTGCCACAGGAAGTACAGCGCTTAGGTATTGTTACCGAAAAATCGTCACCAGATTTAACGATGGTGGTGCATTTAACGTCGCCTGATAAACGTTACGACATGCTTTATTTGTCTAACTATGCCGACCAGTTTGTGAAAGATGAACTCGCACGTGTTGAAGGGGTAGGGCAAGTTCGTTTATTTGGTGCTGGTGAATACAGCATGCGTGTATGGCTAGATCCAAACAAGTTGGCTTCACTTCAAATGAACCCTGGCGATGTGGTTACGGCTATTTCCGAGCAAAACCAACAAGCGGCGGCAGGAAGTCTAGGCGCACAGCCTACGGGCACCAGTGAGTTTCAGTTACTAATTAATGTACGCGGTCGTCTAGAAGACGAAAGTGAGTTTGAAAATATCATCGTTAAGACGGGGGATAATGGCCAAATTACCCGCTTGAAAGACGTAGCACGCATTGAGTTAGGTGCCGATTACTACACTTTGCGTTCTCTGTTAAACAATAACCCTGCGGCAGCATTACCTATATTTCAGGCACCAGGTTCTAACGCCATTCAAATTTCTGATGACGTGCGTGCGCGCATGGCCGAGCTAGAAAAAATGTTTCCAGAAGGGTTGGAGTACGACATCGTTTACGACCCCACGGTATTCGTGCGCGGCTCAATTGAAGCGGTGGTAAATACGTTATTTGAAGCTGTGTTACTGGTTGTTTTGGTTGTTGTACTGTTTTTACAAACCTGGCGCGCCTCTATTATTCCTTTAGTGGCCGTTCCTATTTCATTGGTTGGTACTTTTGCGTTTATGCAATTGATGGGCTTTTCGTTAAACGCGCTATCGTTGTTTGGCTTGGTACTGGCTATCGGGATTGTGGTTGATGATGCCATTGTGGTGGTGGAAAACGTAGAGCGGAATATTGCCGATGGCAAAGCGCCGTTCGATGCCACTGTGCAAGCCATGAAAGAAGTTACAGGCCCTATTATAGCCACCACCTTGGTACTGGCTGCGGTGTTTATCCCTACTGCTTTTATGAGTGGCTTAACGGGTCAATTTTATAAGCAGTTTGCGTTAACGATTACCATTTCTACCTTTATTTCGGCGATCAATTCACTAACCCTAAGCCCAGCGCTGTCGGCGTTATTATTAAAGCCTCATGGGCAATCGAAAGATTGGTTAAGCCGTGGTATGGATAAACTATTTGGCCGTTTTGTATTTACGCCATTTAATAAAATGTTCGATCGCGGAGCCAAAAAATACACAGGCGCTGTAGGTGGGCTTATTCGCAAAAGCGGTGTGGTAGTGGTGCTTTATGCCGGTTTATTAGGCCTAACCTATTTCCAGTTTGCTAACACGCCTACTGGCTATGTACCACCGCAAGATAAGCAGTACCTTATTGCATTTGCTCAACTTCCTAATGCATCGTCGCTAGATAGAACCGAGGAAGTGGTACGTGAAATGTCACGAATTGCGATGGAGCACCCTGGGGTTTCTGATGCAGTAGCGTTTCCAGGTTTGAATATTAATGGCTTCACCAATAGCCCAAGTTCCGGTGTGCTGTTTACGCCGCTAAAGCCTTTTAGTGAGCGCCAAAGTCCAGAGCTTTCAGCCGGTGCAATTGCGATGCAATTAAACCAGCAATTTGGTTCTATTAAAGGGGCGTATGTGGCTATATTCCCGCCACCACCGGTAATGGGGCTTGGCACCATTGGTGGGTTTAGGCTGCAAGTTCAAGACAGAGGAAATTTGGGTTTTGCTGAACTTGAAAAAGTAACTCAAGAGGTGATTGGCAAAGCGTGGGCGCACCCTGCATTAACCGGTAACTTCACTAGCTTTACGGTTAATGTACCTCAGTTAAATGTGGATGTAGATCGCGAGAAAGCCGTTAGCCAAGGGGTAAATATTGGCACCTTGTTTGACACCATGCAGGCGTATTTAGGCTCGGTGTATGTGAACGATTTCAACTTGTTCGGTAGAACCTATCAGGTGAATGTTCAGGCCGATGCACAGTACCGCCAAGACGTTGAAAACATCACTCAATTTAAGGTGCGAAACGATAAAGGGGATATGATCCCGCTAGGTTCATTCCTAGATATTCAGCACAGTGCAGGGCCAGACAGGGTGATGCATTACAACGGTTATGTCACCGCTGAAGTAAATGGTTCACCAGCGCCGGGCTACAGTTCAGATCAAGCCAAAGCCGCGATTGAGCAAATTCTTGATGAAACGCTTCCGCTAGGCATGACCTACGAGTGGACCGAGCTAACCTATCAGCAAATATTGGCAGGTAATGCGTCGGCCTTTATTTTCCCGTTAGTCGTACTGTTGGTGTTCTTAGTGTTGGCGGCACAGTATGAAAGCTTACGCTTACCACTGGCTATTATATTAATTGTTCCCATGACCTTGCTAAGCGCATTAATTGGTGTGGTGATTTATGGCGGCGACAACAACATATTTACCCAAATTGGCTTAATTGTGTTGGTGGGGCTTGCTACTAAAAATGCCATTCTGATTGTGGAATTTGCCAAAGAACTACAAGACAAGGGTATGGACGCACTATCAGCCATTAAAGAGGCCAGCAAGTTGCGTCTTCGCCCCATCCTGATGACATCGATTGCTTTCATTATGGGTGTGTTACCTATGGTGCTTTCCACTGGTGCGGGTGCAGAAATGCGTCAAGCCATGGGCGTAGCGGTATTCTCAGGCATGATAGGGGTTACCGTGTTCGGCTTAATTCTTACCCCTGTATTTTACTATTTGTTGAAACGTAACGGTTAACTCTCCCGTTTACCCAAGCGTTGCCTCCTCCTCGTACTTTGGAGGCACTTCAGGCCACTTAATTTAAGTGGCCTTTTTTTATGGTAGGCATAGGGGATGGGCCACAATGGCTCAACGCTACACCCCTTTATTTTGTGATAGCAGAATGCATTTGTACTGTATATTTATACATGATATAACGGCTTTGTAATCTAAAAACCACCTATAAATACACACTTCTATTTTCGTATTTTATTACCGAACCCGCTGATTTTGTGTATTTGCTTAGAGAAAGTGACAATTTGCAATGCATGACAAACTGATTCAAAAACTCGAAATTCTCTCAGATGCAGCCAAGTATGACGCTTCCTGTGCAAGCGGTTCGGCAGGTAAACGAAAGGCAGGTAAAACTGATAAAACTGGTATTGGTTCTCTTACTGGCGGAATGGGTATATGCCACAGTTTTACTCCTGATGGACGGTGTGTTTCTTTACTGAAGATACTCATGACAAACTACTGTATTTACGATTGTCACTATTGCATCAATAGAGTATCGAGTAGTGTTCAACGTGCCCGTTTCACGGTCAAAGAAACGGTTGAGCTAACACTGAATTTTTATAAGCGTAACTATATCGAAGGTTTATTTCTTAGTTCAGGCATTGTCGGTTCGCCAGACCTTACAATGGAAAGCATGGTGCGTATTGCCAAATCCTTACGTATCGATCACGGATTTAAGGGGTATATTCATCTTAAAACCATTCCCAATGCATCGCCTGAACTTCAGGCCGAAGCAGGTTTATACGCTGACAGGCTTAGTATTAATGTAGAAATGCCTACCCAGCCTTCATTAAATCAATACGCGCCCGAAAAAGATCTCGGCGCTATTCATAGCGCGATGAATACCCTGAAAGACAAAATTACTGAGCATAAAGTAGATAAAACGCATACAGGCAAACGTCCTCCTCGTTTTGCCCCTGGCGGGCAGTCCACTCAAATGATTATAGGAGCCGATGGCTCAAATGATAAAACCATCTTGGGAGCGAGTGTTCAACTTTATAGCCAACAAAAGCTGCGCCGAGTTTATTATTCTGCGTTCTCGCCAATACCTGATGCATCAGAAGTTTTGCCTTTGAAACCTGCGCCTTTGGTGCGAGAGCATCGTCTTTATCAAGCTGATTGGCTACTGCGTTTCTATGGATTTACGCTTGACGAAATCGTGCACGATGACATGCTTGATATGGACCACGATCCTAAACTAGCGTGGGCATTGCGCAATCGTCATGTGTTTCCCATTGATTTAAATAAAGCCGACAAACTCATGTTGTTAAGAGTGCCAGGTCTTGGTGCACGCACCGTACAAAAAATTCTGGCGATTCGTCGTTATACAAAGCTTAGCTGGATGGATCTCACGAAATTGCGTCTGCCATTACAAAAGCTGAAACCTTTCATTAGCGTAAGTGATTACTCACCTGCTATTCACTTACTCGATAGTAATAATTTTGAGTTGCAGTTCAAACAGCCGAAGCAGTTTGAGTTATTCGGCGCCTAACTGAAGTAGGATTAGCAGTAAGATCAAGATGAAAACAATTACAATCACTTCGGTGCCTGGGTACGATGAGTGGCGCATTGCAGCAAGAGAATGTTTGGCGCAAGCTATCCCCCCCGAAAATATTATCTGGCAAAATTCAGAGTCGATACAAGACGACCTGTTTGGCGATGGGGAACAAGACATAGCAGCCAGTAAGCCAAAAACGCAACACACTATTCCCAAGTCAGTCTTAATACTTTTTAAATATGCACTGTGTCATCAAGATGCGAGCCGATTCGCATTGTGTTATCGGGTGTTATGGCGCGTTATTTTCGAGAACAAAAACCTTATTCAGTTAAAGACTGACCAAGATATACTGCAACTTACTACGTTAGCCAAAGCGGTAAAGCGCGATGCATATAAAATAAGTGCTTTTTTGAGATTTCGAGAAGTTACGCTTGACGGACAAGAGCACTTTATCGCTTGGTATGAACCAGAACATTTTAGCTTAGAGATTAAACTCGACTTCTTCCAAACTCGCTTTAAGAATATGCGGTGGTCTATATTGACGCCTTATCGGGCTGCTCATTGGGATACTGAAAAGCTAGTTTTAGAAGATAATCCCGATCCGAGAGTGTTTCCTGATGAAGATCGTATCGAAAAATATTGGCTCACTTACTACGCTAATATATTTAATCCCGCCCGTATCAAAAAGAGCGCAATGTTGAGCTCAATGCCCAAAAAGTACTGGAAGAATATGCCCGAAACAGCTTTGATTGACGATATGATTCGAAATTCGGATGCGAGAGCGCGCAAAATGATAGTTGATGGGAATAAACGCTAATTCATTTCTCCAGCCTCTTTGCGGCCACAATTGGTCATTATGTATCGTTAAGTATCAACAATCTCGGCTTTTTTCATCCCTAAATTCGACTCCAACTGAACGTAAGCTAGCACTATCAACAATAAAAACTGGAACGAGAGTTATGAAGATAGGTGCAGCAGTGGTAGTGGCAATAGGGATGGTGAGTGCGCTTGGCGTATTGGGTCAACAGGTGTCTTCGGCCTTAAACGAGATGCAAACGTGGGACAGGGTAGTTACCGTTAAAGGATTATCAGAACGAGAATACGTGGCTGATCGCGTGATTTGGCCTATTCAATTTGTTGATGCGGGCAATGATTTACCCGCGCTATACAACCACATTGAAGCTAACAGCATGAAAGTATCTACCTTCTTACAGAATAACGGTATTGCCAAAGAGGGAATTTCCATCGGTAAGCCAGACATTACCGACAAGCTAGCCCAGCAATATGGAGGAACAGAAAAAGCGCCGTTTCGTTATAGCGCAGTGCAAACCATTACCGTGTTTTCAAACGATGTAGAAAATGTGCGCTTAGTCATGAGCCAGATAGGTAGCTTATTAAAGTCTGGTGTTGTGCTAACCAATCAACACTATCAAGCACAGCCCGAGTATGTATTTACGCGTTTAAATGAAGTGAAGCCAGCAATGATTGAGGAAGCCACTGTTAACGCCAGAGAGGTTGCTGAAAAATTCGCGCAAGACTCAAAAAGTACCTTAGGGAAAATAAAGCGGGCTAATCAGGGACGGTTTTCTATCTCGAGTAGAGACCATCATCACCCCCATATTAAGCAGGTACGGGTAGTTTCGACTATTGACTATACACTGGTAGATTAATACTCATGTATTATTACAGAGTTGCTATTTTGGTGAGTTTGCCCAAAATATACTGGAGTAATGTAATAACTATCTTGGTTTACGTGGCCAGTAACAATATATTAGTGGCATTAAGAAGGTGTTTTTAATTTAACGCAACGCGTTTTAGCAAGCGCATACAGGTAAACATGACAGACCAAAAGCCACCAGCACAGCAACTGGAGTTCTTTGAAATTCCAAGCCCCTGTATTGGTGTTTGTGAGTCTGGACCGCGAGGGTATTGCAAAGGATGCTACCGCAGCCGAGAAGAGCGATTGTATTGGCTCAAGATTGACGACGGAACTCGCCGAAAAGTTATAGTGGCATGTCAGCGCCGTAAAAAAGCGGCCTTAAGCAGAGACCGTCGTCAAAACGAAGCAATACAAGAAGTCCGAGAGCCGAGTCAAATTTCTATGTTTGATACGCCTCCCGAGAAAATTGATAAAGCATAAGTGGTGTAGTTTTTTTCTTTATACACCGCTATGTAATAGTTAAAAGTGGAACCTTTGCATGTCTTTAGATAAATATGTGTCGTTTGCTACAAAGTCATTTACCTTGCCAGATATATGTATACGTATCCGCTCGGTATTAGATAACCCGCGTTCAAGTGCAAACGACCTTGGCGATTTGATCAGTTTAGATTCGTCATTAACAGCCAAGGTGCTGCGATTGGCAAATAGTTCACTGTTCCGATTTCCATCACAGGTAGAGTCTGTTTCAAAAGCCATTAACATTATTGGTGGTGAAGCATTGTATAATTTGGTAGTGGCAGAAACCGCAAACACCGCATTTAAATACTTTGATACCAAGCTTATTGATCTTGATAAACATTGGTTCGATTCGGTGTATTGTGGAATGGTGGCGAAGCAATTGGCCAAGGCCAGTAATATTCGTGGTAGCGAGCGTTTCTTCGTGATGGGGATATTGCAAAATCTCAGTGAGTTGGTGATTGCTAAACGCTCGCCCGAGCTTTACAAAAACTACATTGAGCAAGATAACGATATGCTGCTAGGGGCAAGACAAATTCACCATTTTGGTTTTACCTTTTCTAACTGTAGCGGTACCATATTAGAAAGTTGGAAGCTTCCTCTTGTGCTCTATTATCCGGTTATGCACGCTAATGATATGTCTAGGCAGGCTGCAGATAGCGATATTGCGCTACTGGCATTGGCGTCAAGGGTCACTTCCATGCAGCAAAATAAAAAAACTGATGCTGACATTGAACTTTTTTTAGAAGACATAGCCAATAATAGTGGTGTGAATCTAGATGACGTGGCAAATGCCATAGAGTTCGCCGATAGAGAAACAGCAAAAATTTCTATGCTTATACATTGATTTACCGGCAGTGAGGTAAAACAATGGTAAGTAGCTTTGGGCTTTATGTGGCGCAAAGCAGCTTGATGGTTGTTGAATATGAATTTAGAAACCGTTCTACAAGCGCTCGATTGTACAACTAAGCGGTAAAAAGCAAAGCGGTAAAAAGCTAAGCGGTAAAAACACATAGCTTACGTAATACCCACGGAAGGGCATAATAGGGTGTTAAATGGCTATGCCATAACAGCACCGAACCTATAAAAAATTACTAAAAATTATGCTTAATCTAACCAAATTATTTTGTGCAGCATGCTGTCTACTCAGTATAAGCACTGCCGTCTTTGCGGCAGATCGCGATTTAATTCAAACGCTTTATCACGCCGATTTTACGCCAGACACCGACGACGAAGTACCTAGATTTTCGCTGAACGGTGAGTTAGGTATTCTGTCAAATACTGGAAATACATCTGCAGCGAGCATCAAAGCGGGTATTAACGCCGATCATGAAACTGAAAATTGGAGCAGTCTGTACTTTGCAGAAATGCTTTATCAAGAAAGTAATACCGATGGCACTGGTCGCGAAGTATCGGCCAAACGCTTCTATGGCAGCGCTCAGTTCGATTACAAATTAAACCAGCCTGGTAGACGTTTATTCATGTACGGCGATTATGAAGATGATTCTTTTAGCGGGTATGATCATCGTGCTTCACTGGCTGCTGGTTGGTCACAGCGTGTGTGGCGAGACGAAGTCAGTGAGTTTCGTTACAGTGTTGGGCCTGGTTATTCTTTTGTCGAGCTTGAAGAGCCGTTAGATGAAGATATCAACGACGGTGTAATTGTAAGGGCATCTGCTGAATACAAATACCATTGGGCATCGGGTGCTAACCTTCGACAATTTGTTAGCACTGAAGCGGGTGATGAAAATACTAAATCTCGTTCTGAGACGTCTTTGTCAGCCAACGTTTTCGGCTCTTTAGCCATGAAGCTGTCGTTTATTTTAAATCACGAAACCGATACTACCGAAGATGTAGATGGGTTAAGTACAGAGACTTCGGTTGCTTTGGTTTATCAATTCTTCTAATAATCAGGCTCAAAGCTTATCAATAAGTGTAAATTTTGCGTCTTATAGTCTAATTTTTATTCGACCCTCATTGACTCGCTCTATTAGGTAGGTACTATTGGCGCAGATTTTTCAGGCTATGCTGGCTAGCGCTTACGCAGGGTATTTACAGCATGGCAAAGGATAAAACACTACTAGGATTGCTAATGAAAAAACAGCTTCTCGCTTCACTTTTGGCCTTGTCTTTCTCTTCTGTTACTTTTGCTCAAGACGATGTTAAACCTTTCACGATGGAAGGTGAGCTAGGTATTATCGCAACAACAGGTAACACTGAAACGTCATCAATCAGTGCTGGTATTACTGCTCACCAAGAATTGCAGCAGTGGAGCAACGACTACATTCTTGAAGGTCTTTACAAGAAAGAAACGGTAGATAACGACGACGGTACTGAAGAAGAATACACATCGGCACAAAAGTTTTACGGTTCTGCACAGGGTAACTACAAGTTAGATAACCCTGATTATCGTTTGTTTGGTTTCGCATCGTATGAAGATGACCGTTTAAGTAACTTCGACTATCAATCAACACTTGCTGTGGGTTGGAACCAAAAAGTACTTGAAAATAAACGTCACACTTTAGAGTACTCAATCGGTCCTGGTTACTCGTTTGCTGAAACACAAGAAGGCGAAGAGCAGAACAGTATGATTGTTCGTGCTTCAAGTGCTTACTCTTGGAAAATTTCAGACACAGCTAAATTTACTCAAACAGTGAGTACGGAAGTGGGTTCTGACAACACGAAATCTCGTGCTGAGTCTGCGCTTACGGCTACTATTAGCGGTAACCTTTCTATGAAGGTGTCGTTTAAGTTAGACCATAACTCAAACGTATCTGACGACGTTGAAAAGCTTGATACTGAAACTGCAGTAACGCTAGTTTACAACTTCTTCTAAAATCGTATTAACGGTTGTAGAAACAAAAAACGCTGCCAATTGGCAGCGTTTTTTTATGTCTTTAAAAGAGTATGACGGTAACTAACCACCGCCACCCCTAGCATTAGTGAAGAATACGGGTCTTAATCGTACCGTCAATCTGTTGTAGTTGTGCAAGCGCGTCATAAGCTCTGTCTTGCTGAACATCTACCACTACATAACCAATTTCTGCGTTGGTTTGAAGGTACTGGGCTTCAATGTTAATGCCTTTCTCTGCAAATGCTTGGTTAATCTGAGTAAGAATACCCGGCTGGTTTTTGTGCACGTGAAGTAGACGAGAGCGGCTAATGTGCTCTGGTAATGATACTTCAGGGAAGTTAACTGCAGATAAGGTAGAACCATTATCACTGTACTTCGCCAATTTACCGGCTACTTCTATGCCAATGTTTTCTTGGGCTTCTTGAGTGCTACCACCTACATGCGGCGTAAGAATCACGTTATCAAACTTACGTAGAGGTGATTGGAATTCTTCGTTATTCGACTTAGGCTCAACGGGGAATACGTCAATAGCAGCACCATTTAACTGCCCGCTTTCAAGCGCATCGGCAAGAGCGTCAATATCTACAACCGTTCCGCGAGAAGCATTAATAAAAATGCTGCCTTTTTTCATTTGCGCAAATTGCTCAGCTGCAAACATGTTTTGCGTTTGCTGAGTTTCAGGCACGTGAAGCGATACCACATCAGAAGTGTTTAATAGCTTCTCTAACGACTTTATCTGCGTAGAGTTACCTAATACCAACTTATCTTCAATATCGAAAAACTGTACACGCATACCAAGGTGTTCAGCAAGAATACTTAGTTGAGTACCAATGTGTCCATAACCAATAATACCCAGTGTTTTTCCACGGGCTTCGTATGAACCATTTGCTGTTTTTTCCCACTCACCGCGGTGCGCTTTAGCACTTTTGCTAGGCACTTGGCGAAGCAAAAGAATAAGCTGACCAAGCACAAGCTCTGCTACTGAACGAGTATTAGAAAATGGGGCATTAAATACCGGAATACCACGGCGCTGTGTTGCTTCTAAATTAACTTGGTTAGTACCAATACAGAAACAACCAATAGCCACCAATTTTTGAGCGGCGTCTACCACCTTCTCAGTAATTTGAGTGCGCGAACGAAGGCCAATAAAATGTGCATCTTTCACTTTCTCAACAAGCTCTTCTTCAGGAAGGGACGTTTTGAGATACTCAATATTGGTGTATCCATTATTCTTAAAGGTTTCTAGTGCACTTTGATGCACACCCTCTAACAACAATATCCGGATCTTATCCTTCTCTAGTGAAACTTTGCTCATGGATTTGCTATCTCTTAAAAAGTATTAGTATTTACAGAGCTCGAGGCTGGTGCAGGCGGGGTAGGTAAGACTGGAGCAAACCCTCCGCCGCATGGATGCGGCGGCGGAGCTCCCATGGATGGGTTCACAGCGTGTTTGCGGAAGTCTTACCTACCCCGACTAGTACTAACCTCAAACTCTCGAAAGGCCATCTAGACGTCTAAACGGAAATCTAACAGAAATCAGTTTAACTTGAAAGCTATTATTTAAAGGTATCAACACCGGTTTCGGTGGCCGATAGTACGATGTCTGCGCCACGTAGGGCGAATATGCCGTTGGTGACCACACCAGGAATATTATTAATCGACTGTTCAAGCTCTCTTGGGTTTAAGATTTCAAGGTTATGTACGTCTAAAATAAAGTTGCCGTTATCGGTTACTACGCCTTGACGGTATTCAGGATCGCCGCCTAGTTTTACCAACTCGCGAGCCACAAAAGATCGCGCCATTGGAATAACTTCAACAGGAAGAGGGAATTTGCCAAGCACGGGAACGCGCTTGCTATCATCTACAATACACACGAATGTAGTTGATGCACCCGCCACAATTTTTTCCCGGGTAAGGGCTGCACCGCCGCCTTTAATCATGTGTTTGTGTTCGGTAACTTCATCAGCACCGTCGATATACACTGAAATATTGCTAACATCGTTTAGTGCGAATACTTCAATGCCTAGGGCTTCTAGCAACTTGGTAGAGGCATCAGAACTGGATACTGCCCCTTCAATGTTATTTTTAATTTTGCCGAGTTCTTCAATGAAAAAATTAACCGTGGAGCCAGTACCTACACCAACAATACTGCCGTTTTCAACATATTCGATGGCTGCTTTCGCTACTGCTTGCTTCTTTGCATTCTGATCCATAGTGACTCTCCTAACTAAATTTTCATCAGTTTACCGGAAAACCGCTAGCTAACCCACCGTGATAGGGGAATTTACGGTGCGTTATGTACGATTAAAGCTCAACTGCTGTGTTGGGGTGACAATAGCGTTTACAGGAATGTCCCAATGCTGAACCGGAAGTTGGTCTACTTGCTGGCAATCGTGGGCAATACCTATGAGCTTTGGCTTTATGATTTGTGCTTGAATGCTAGCTAACGTGCGGTCGTAATAGCCACCGCCCATGCCCAAACGATTTCCACTCGCATCAAACCCTACCAATGGCATAAGTATCACCTGATGATGGAAGGTCGGAATTACATCTGAGCAGGCTAGTATTGGCTCTTCAATGTTGTATTTGTTCACGCGCATTGGCGTTTTTTCTGAATATCGAAGAAAAAGCAGGTGGCCTTTGCAAACTGGATGCAACACAGGCAAAGAAGTATGAAGGGCAGATGCGGTGTTCAGCTCCCAGCAAGCGTGCATAAAGGGGCGTAAGTCTACTTCACCGTCGTTAGGCAGGTAACAAGCAATAGATGATGCGTTGGTAATATCGGGTAATGACAAGAGGTTGTCGCGTACTGCGAAAGCCGCGTGCTGCTGCTGAGATTCAGGCAATTCGTTGCGCAATGCTCTTAATGCCTTTCGCAGTGTTACTCGTGATGTTTTTTTTGACATAATTTGTGACGTGTTCCGTTCTATACAACAGGCTTCCAGTGGCTCCACGTTGTCTTACTTTCCCAAATAGTGATTAAGTACCCTAATAAGCTCTGCGTTCTCAACGGGCTTGGTGAGTAGGTCGTCTAAGCCATTTTTTAATAACAAATCTCGTTGCGTGATAACATCTGCGGTTAAGGCTATAACAGGTAGTGTTGCGCGCACTTTCTTAATTTGCCGAGTGGCTTCTGTTCCGTCAATTCCCGGTAAGTTAATGTCCATCAGCACCAAATCTACAGGGTTCGATTTTACATACTCTACGCCTTCTTCACCGCTATCTACAACCGATAATGGCAAACCAAGTTTATCAAATATGGTTTTAATCACTATCTGATTAATATAATGATCTTCCACTACTAGTACGTGAGAGTCTGTAGGAATATTTAGCTCTTGGGGCTGTAAAAGCGCGGGATCGTGCTCGATAGTATCGGCGCTAACTTTTTCTGCAGGAATGGCTACGCTTACGTGAGTACCTTCGTTTAGCTTACTGCTAAGTTTTATAGACCCTCCCATCAACTCAACCAGCTTCTTGGTAATATTTAGGCCTAAGCCTGTACCATCAAATTGATGCGCGTTCTCCATTCGCTCGAATGGTGCGAAGAGCTTTTTTTGTTCCTCTTCACTAATACCGATGCCTTCGTCTTTAATCGCCAGCAACAAATTCCCTTGCTTGTACTTCACTCGAATGGATACGTGCTTATTGGCATGAGTGTACTTAATGGCATTCGATAATAGGTTTAAGGCTACTTGTCCAAACTTAGTGTCGTCGAAATTAAGAGAGTAGGGAACATTGTCATCAATAACAGAATTAAAAATAACATTCCCGTCTTCAGCGCGAATTCGGGTTAACGAGAATAAATGAGTGAAAAAGTCAGCTGTACCTACAGGGCGGGGCATGACGCGCATTTTACCCGCTTCTATTTGCTTCATATCCAACACAGAGTTCACTATTTCAAGCAAGCGCTCACCGCTTTTGCTTATATGCCCAAGCGAGTCTGTAAAGTTAGTGGGCAGTGAAAGTTGCTTGGCTTCGCCTTCAAGCAAATTGCTGAACGTGTTTATCGCATTTAGGGGCGTTCTAATTTCATGGCTAATGTAGGAAAGAAAGTCAGATTTAAACTGGCTGGTTCGCTCAAGTTCTCTGTTCTTACGTTTCAATTCCAAATGCGCAACCACTGATTCACTTAATGTCTTAAGTGCATTGCGTTGAAGACTAGTTAGGGTTTTGGGTTTATCGTCTATTGCGCATAACGTGCCAATGGCATGTCCTGATGGCGTTAATAGCGGTGCGCCGGCGTAGAATCGAATATTGGGCTCGCCCGTCACTAACGGGTTATCATGAAAGCGCGGATCTTCTTTTGCGTTAGATACTTCGAACACTTCACGCTGTAAAATAGCATGTGAGCAAAAAGCGATATTACGAGAGGTTTCGGTGGCTTCAATCCCTACACGAGATTTGAACCATTGTCTGTCGGGGTCAACTAGGCTAATTAATGCAATGGGCGCGTCACAAATTTGTGAAGCAAGTTGAGTTAAGTCGTCGAAGAGTTGTTCGGCGTCCGTATCAAGTACATCGTAGCTTAATAGCTCTCTAAGACGCTGTTCTTCGTTTGCTGGAACCTTGGCAGGGATCATTCTTTCACATTACCTCAACTCAACTAAAATGTGAAAACAGGAGGCCGACTACCATAGAAGAGCCTCCTTTCACATCTATAAAGCGTAGGTGTCTATGAACAATTGTTCCAATTTAGCGTGATCTACTTTTGTAGCCACTTTAATGGTGTTCGCATTGTTCCACAGTGGGCTAGGGGTTGTACCCTTAGGGGCCACTGCTGTTTGACCACGATCTAGCTCGCCAGTACCAACACGCACATGACCTTCGGTGAGTTCGAATAACTCAGGATGGCGTAAATGTGCAAGCGGGAATGCATCGTGGAAGAAACAAACACGATCCTCACGATTGGCTGAATAGAAATCCATATAGAACTGGGCAGTGTCTTTTACAAAACCACCAAGCTTCGCATTCTTTTCTTCTAATGTTTCAACAAAAGAAGGAGAAAACGGCGTGTCGTTAGTTACGTCTAAGCCGAACATGGTTAAGTCCCAATCTGCACCAAATACAATTTCAGCAGCGTAGGCATCGTTCCAAATATTTGCTTCGGCAAGTGGTGTTACGTTACCACGTACAAAGGCTGCGCCGCCCATAATGGTAACGCCCTTGACTAACTTGGGCAGTTCTGGCTCTAAACGTAGTGCTAGCGCTAAGTTACCTAATGGGCCAATAGCCACAAGCGTCACTTCGCCAGGGTATTTACGGGCCATATCCACAATAAACTGAGCAGAACTACGAGGGTCTAGTTCGGTTTTAGGCGCTTCTGGTTTAATGTGACCAAAACCATAATCACCATGTACAAAATGCGCGTACGTTGATTCAGGGCCCACCCAAGGCATACCAACACCTTTGGTTACTGGAATGTCTTTACCTGCAATTTCGCAAAGGGTAAGGGCATTTTGTGCCGCCATGGTGACAGGTACGTTGCCGTAAACTGTGGTTAAACCAAGTACTTCAATATCTGGAGACTGAAACGCAAAAAATATTGCCATTGCATCATCGATGCCAGGATCCGTATCTAAAATTATCTTATGTGCCATTAATAATACTCTAGTGCGTTTTTTATTTAGTGTGCTTTGCCAAGAAACGGTCTACTTCTTTCTGCGTAGGAATACTCTGCGCAGCGCCCTCTCGGGTAACCGCAATAGCAGAAGCTGCACAACCTCTAATTAATGCACGTTTCGCATCAGTGTGAGTACTGTAAGCAGATAAAAAGTAACCTATAAAAGTATCGCCAGCGGCGGTGGTATCTACTGCATCAACAGAAAACGCTTCCACTTCTATGGTATCGTTTCCTCTTAACATCATTACACCCGCTTTACCTAGTGTAATAATAACTTCGCAATGAGACCACTGCTCTTTAAATACCGTAAGAATATCGTCTAATTCTTCTTTATCCGTTAATGCTGCTGCTTCCGTCTCGTTTACAATCAGTAAATCGATACAATCTAAAGGAAGGGCTTTAACCGACTCACTCATAGGTGCAGGGTTAAAGGCAACTTTAAGCTGACTTTCTTTTGCCAAGCGAAGTACGTCAGCAATACTGCTGGTTTCGTTTTGGGTAAGTACCCAATCAGAAGACGACGTATCTAACAACGCTTTGTTTACGGTATCGGCAGTAATGGTTTGGTTTGCGCCACCAAATAACACAATAGCATTTTCGCCACTGGGCGTTACTTGAATAATGGCATGACCTGAAGGGGTTTCAGAGCATTTAACACCACGACAATCTACGCCTTTTTTAATTAGCGTTTGTTTGAACGTTGCGTCATTTTCATGAATGCTGCCTACGTGACGAACATCTGCACCGGCTTGCGCTAGGGCAATTGACTGGTTCGCACCTTTACCACCAAGTAATTGTTGGTAGTGAGTAGACGCAAGAGTTTCACCAGGTTGAACGAAGTGATCTACCTGATAAACATGATCGATATTAATAGAGCCAAAATTTATTATTGCCATTTCTTCTTCCGTCGAAAGAGGGCGTCTCCCGAAATGCCGCTGTTCATCGTTCGCCCGTGAACCGAAAGTTCAGGGCGGAAGCATCACTATGGCCGTAGGCTTCTCGATACGAGCCGAGCTTGCACAGTAGCCATGGTTTCAACTTCCTAGTTTAATAGCATCGGCCAGGGACAAGAGTGAACTGGCGAACATTCCAGGAAACATTGTTATTGTATAACGCAACAGGGTATATCAAACGCGGTGTGGGGTGAAGTAGATCACCAAAGCGCCAATGAATTATTTGCGTAGCTAATTTAACCATTACTGATGAGATTCGATAAATCCAATCTTGACCAGTTGGTCAGCAATTATACACGCTATTCACTTAAGCTCAAATTTGCTTCGCTTAAGTGAGGTCTGTTTTACTCATTTACCTTAATCTGCTGCAAAGGAAGTTCCATATCCAGTAACGACGATCATAGAGCAATTGATCCTAGGTTGCCAGTTAAAACCCATAAGACCAGTACTACTTGAATAACATCTGACCAAATCACCAATGGTGTGTTTTATAGCGCTATTTTGCTAATATTAAGTTTCAACGAAAAAGGAAACCTATTTGTGGAAAAACAGCTCGATTACGACAGCGTTAGCAACAAGTTATCGCAACACGGCATAGTGGTAGATGGCGCCGAAGTTCACGGTATTTTATGTGGCATGTTGTGTGGCGGAATGTCGCTAACCGATCAGAAGTGGCTTTCTGCATTAAGTGACACTATTAATCAAGGTGAAAACTTCAACGATGCGACCACTTATCTGTTAAACACATTGTTTAATCAAACGTGTCAGCAGTTACTTGAACCTGAGTTCGCCTTACAGTTAATGCTGCCTGACGATCAAGCCCCTATCAATGACAGAGGCGAAGCGTTAATTAATTGGGTGCACGGCTTTATGTTAGGATTTGGCTTACACCAGCAAGATTTAATGCAATGTTCTGCCGATGTAAAAGAAGCATTAGAAGATTTTGCTGACATCGCCCGTATGGAAGAACCTATGGATGCCGATGAAGAGTCGGAACGCGCCTTATTTGAAGTGATGGAATATGTGAAGATATCCGCTATTTTGTGCTTTAGCGAATTAGGGCAGTCTTTGCTTGATGATCAGCAAGATAAGCCATCTGTTCATTAAATAAATAATCTCAAGCTTGTTGGAACGCGTAAGCAATAAAACGTTGTTCCATAAGGCATGAGTGAAGTGACAAGTAAGGGTAATCTTTCGAATAGCATGATCGTCATTAGATGCATGAGTTTTATAATATTGATGAAGAAAGGCGAATGAGATGATTAGTGCGCAAGAATTTATCGCTCGTCAAGATAGACTGTTAGCGCAATGTTTGCCTAATAGTGTCTGTGTTATTCCGGCAGCAGGTTTAGTGACCCGAAGCCGAGATACTGAATACTTGTTCAGACAAAACAGCGACTTTTGGTATTTAACCGGGTTTGAAGAAGCCGACGCTTGGTTAATTTTATCGAATCATCCACGCTATGGTGAAAGTTATCGTGCCATGGTGTGTTTACCAAAAGATAAAGACGCTGAAATTTGGCAAGGCAGACGTTTAGGCGCAGAAGCGGCACTATCACGCTTCAGCCTAGATGAAGCCTTTGAGCTATCTGAACTAGGCGATGCTTTGCTTGAATCACTTCAAGGCCAAGACCATCTTTATTTCGCCTTAGGTGAAAATGAAGAAGCCGATGCACAGGTGAATAGCGCTGTTGCTACTTTGCGCAATGCACCAAAAGAAGCCTTAGCGCCCAAAACTATTACCGACGTTCGCCCTATTTTGCATGAAATGCGGGTGTTTAAATCGGCCTGTGAAGTGGCCATGATGAAAGCCGCCGCAGAAATTACCGCCCGCGCGCACAAGCGGGCTATGCAATATGCCAAACCTGGCTGCTTCGAATATCAACTGGAAGCGGAATTACATCATGAGTTCGCTATGGCAGGTGCTCGCGCGCCGGCTTACAGCACAATTGTGGGTAGCGGTGAAAATGCCTGTATTTTGCATTACACCGAAAATTCATCGCAAATCCAAGACGGCGATTTAGTACTAATAGACGCAGGCGCTGAATTTCAGGGTTATGCCGCAGACATTACCCGTACTTTCCCCGTAAATGGTAAATTTACTAAGCCACAGCGCGAGATATATGAGTTGGTGTTAAAAGCACAAGAGAGTGTATTGGCCATGCTTGGGCCAGGTATTACCTTAACCGATGCTATGACCCACAGCGCTGAAGTCATCACCGAAGGCTTGGTTGCCCTTGGCGTGTTAAAAGGCTCGGTAGGTGAAAACCTTGACCAAAAAGCATGGCGGCAGTTTTACATGCACGGGCTAGGGCACTTTTTAGGCTTAGATGTGCATGATGTAGGTAACTACAAATTGAACGGCCAAGACCGCTTATTAAAACCCGGCATGGTGCTTACCGTAGAACCGGGTATTTATATTGCTAGCGACAGCGATGTGCCTGAACAATACAAAGGTATTGGGGTGCGTATTGAAGATGATGTTGTGGTGACTGCAACAGGCGTAGACATCCTAACCGCCGATGTACCTAAAACGGTGAAAGACATCGAAGCCCTGATACAGCCAGCTAATAAAGAAAGTAAAAAAGAAAATACAAAAGAAGGTTCTAAAGCGTGAGCCAGCAAGACGTAGTGATTGTAGGTGGCGGCATAGTAGGCTGCGTGTTGGCTAAAGGCCTATCTGAACAAGCGGGCCTTTCGGTGACTTTGGTAGATGCCGCCAGCCCCTCAAATGCAGCTAGCTCTTCCAATGCAAGCAGCTCCTCTAATGAAAGCAACGTCTTTAACCCGTTAACCGATACGCGGGTAATCGCCCTTGCTAGGCGAACAGTCAATGAGTTAAATGCCATGGGCGTAGGGCTAGCTGAGCTAGCAAAACAAAATCAAGGCAAAATTGAACATATTGAAGTAAGCGATAAAGGTGGTATTGGCTTAACGAATTTATCGAGCAGTGAATTTGGTATTAATACCTTTGGGCAAGTAGTGTCGCTAAGTGCGCTTACCCATAATGTGATGTCGCAAAGCAAGCAGTATCAGCACATTGCACCCGCCACGGTCACTCATTTAGCCCGTGAAACCGACAGTACGCTAGTCACGCTTAATAACGGCAGCACCATTAATGCAAAACTTTTGGTGATTGCCGATGGTGGTCGCTCTTCACTTGCTCAGCAAGTAGGGCTAACCCGCCACACTGACGATTACCAGCAAGTGGCTATTATTTTCAATGCCCATACTAGCGAGCCTCATCACAACAAAGCTTACGAGCGTTTTACCAAAAACGGGCCCGTTGCATTTTTACCTTTCGACAGTGAAATTAATGGGCATGTGGCGAAAGGAAAGGGGTTTTCCGTAGTATGGACGGTTGCTCGTGAGCACGCGGAATCACTTATTCAGCTTAGCCCTGAAGCGTTTATTCGGCGGTTACAGCAAGAATTTGGTTACCGGCAGGGGCAAATTACAGCCATCAGTGAATTGGCTAGCTACCCACTAGCATTAAGTTACACCGATGCACTTACCAGCCATCGTGCGGTAGTGGTAGGTAATGCGGCCCAAGCGTTGCACCCAATTGCAGGGCAAGGGTTTAACCTTGGACTTCGCGATATTATTACCTTGGTGAACACGCTTAAAGGCGTGACCGATCCGGGGGAATTTAACGTACTTAATGATTACGCCGCCAAGCGCAGTAAAGACAGAACCGCCACTATTACGTTAACCGACACGTTAGTACGTACGTTTTCGAATAGTCATTTCCCCTTAGTGGCAGCAAGAAATATGGCACTAACTGCATTAAATGTGATACCAAGTGCGAAGCGTGCGTTTGTGCAGCAAACCACAGGATATGGGCGCAGTGTTTAAGCTATAGGGCTGGCAGGAAAAAGTTAGTATCAAAAGCCTAGCACCAAGAAGCTAAAACCAAGAAGCTAAAACCAAGATCTAGAACCCAAAAAAACAGAAAAAAAGAGAGCCGATATGCAACATGCCGATATCGCCATTGTAGGCGGTGGAATAGTAGGGTTAACCCTAGCCGCAGCGCTAAAAGACGCGCCGTGCCGTATCGCTATTATAAATAAAGGCTTGATAGACCAGCCACTAGGCGACAAGCCAGGGGCACGGGTTAGCGCAATTAATCAGGCTAATATTAGCGCGTTGAAAAAAGCCGATGTTTGGCAGCATATCGATGCAAGCAGAGCTAACCCGTACAATGCCATGCACGTGTGGGATAAAGACAGCTTTGGTGATATTCACTTTGCAGGTAACGATACTGGGGGTGAACTAGAAAGCGATACCTTGGGCGTTATTATCGAAAATCTTGCTTTAGTTAATGGCCTAGCCCATTCGGTACTAAAGCAAGATAACGTTGTGGTAATTGATACCACCATAGAGCGTGTATTAAGTAGCTCTCAGCAAAACATGCTAATGCTAGAAAACGGCGATGCGCTGTCGTGCAGATTATTAGTGGGCGCCGACGGTGCTAATTCCTTCGTGCGCAAACAAGCTAATTTTCCTATTACGTTTCGCGATTACGAACACACCGCCATTGTTGCAAACATTCGTACCCAACAACCTCATGAAAACGTAGCGCGCCAAGCATTCACGCCAACAGGGCCATTAGCGTTATTGCCTATGCGCGACCCCAATGTATGCTCTATTGTATGGTCGCAAACCCCAGATGCTGCTAAAACCTTACAAGGGTATTCCGATAGCGAATTTTGTAATGCGCTAGTAGCGGCAAGCAACAATGCATTAGGCCCAGTATCGCTTGAAACCTCTAGAACCGCATTTCCGCTAACGATGCGTTATGCCCGAGAATGGGCAAAAGACGGCATAGTGCTGGTGGGCGATGCTGCCCACACTATTCATCCATTGGCGGGGCAGGGGGCCAACTTAGGTATGCAAGACGCATTAGCCTTGGCTGCATTACTCGGCACCTTGTTAGAGGAACAAAAAGACATAGGCCAGCTTCGTTACCTGCGCCCTTACGAGCGAGCGCGTAAAACCGAGGCAATGAAGATGATTGCCGCGATGGACGGGTTTAAATTTTTATTCGATGGCAACGACCCGCTTAAGAAGCTAATTAGAGGTGTAGGCTTAGCCGCTACCGATAAACTTAGCGCGGTTAAACAGGCTTTTGTCAACCACGCAATGGGGCTTTAAACACATTCAGGCACAACCGATCACATTTTCAGTCACGTTATCAGCCACATTCAAGCCGCATACAAAAGCAGCCAAATACGCCCAAATGCATACCAACGATTGAGCTAGGCGCTGTATAACGATACTCTTAAGGTATCTGTTTTATACAAGCGCCTAAATTAATGATAATTCGTCAATTTATCCAGAAAGTTTGTTTTACTTCTTCGTTTACTGTTCGCACCTCTTCACTTACTACCAGTAAGTCTGGGCTAATGGCTTTTGCCTTATTGGCGCTAGCCAGTATAGGATCAGCCAGTGTAGCGCTACCCGCGTTAGCGCAGGCAGATACGCCTTCAACGCTTGCCATCAGCGACAGCGACTTAGACTTATATCGTACTCATGTTAGTACGTTAGCAAGCGACAAGTTTGAAGGCCGCGGGCCCTTGTCAGCAGGCGAAACCCTTACCGTTAATTATTTAGTGGAAGCCTACAAAGCCCTTGGTTTAAAACCGGCTTTTGGCGATAGCTACACCCAGCCTGTGCCCTTGGCAAAAATTACCCCTTCAAGTGATATGGCCTTAACCTTAGGCCAGCACACCTTTGCTGGTGGCAGTGCATTCACCGCTAGAACTCAACGAATTGTGAAAGACATCACATTAAAAAATAGCGATGTCATTTTTGTGGGCTACGGCATTAATGCGCCTGAATATAATTGGAATGACTACGCTGGGTTAGATGTGAAAGGCAAAACAGTGGTTATGCTGGTGAACGACCCTGGCTTTGCGTCAAAAGACCCTGACTTATTCCAAGGCAATGCCATGACCTACTATGGCCGCTGGACTTACAAGTACGAAGAAGCCGCCCGTCAAGGCGCTGAAGCCGTATTTATTGTTCACGAAACCATGCCTGCTGGTTATGGCTGGGGTGTGGTTGAAAACTCTAACTCAAATACCAAATTCACCTTAGTAGATAACAATAAAAACTTATCTCAAGTTGGCGTAATGGGGTGGTTACATCTTAATACGGCACGTACGGTGTTCGAACAAGCTGGGCTAGATTACGCCGCACTTAAAGAACAAGCATCAACGCCAGGGTTCAAACCTATTCCTATGAAAGTGAAAGCCTCGTTGACCTTTTCAAATACCATCACCCATGCTCAGTCGCTGAACGTAGCCGCCATATTGCCCGGCGCATCGGCCGCAGACGAGTGGGTAATGTTGCATGCCCATTGGGATCACTTAGGGAAAAGTGAGAAAAACGGTAAAACCGTGATTTATAATGGCGCGGTAGATAATGCCTCGGGCGTGGCCGGAGTGCTAACCCTAGCCAATAACTTGGTAGCACAAAGCGAGCAAACACCGTTTGAACGTACCCTAATGTTCAGTGCATTTACTGCCGAAGAAACCGGCTTACTGGGCGCCGATCACTTTGCCAAAAATCCGCCTATTCCAACCGCTAATATGGTGGCGTTTTTAAATATAGACGGCATGAACGTAAATAACGCGGTAGATTATATTTTGCAGTATGGCGAAGGGTACTCTTCACTTGAAGATGATTTAAGTGCTACTGCCGCAGCGCAAGGGCGCTCGGTGAAGCTCGATCCGCGCCCACAAAATGGGTTGTTCTTTCGCTCTGATCATTTCGCGCTTGCTCGCCAAGGCGTGCCTTCATTATTGTTTATGAGCTTAGGCGATACCGACCCTAATTTTATAGCCAAACGCTATCACAAGGCCGACGACGATTACCTACCAAGCTGGACATTGGGCGGCGTACAGCAAGACTTAGCCTTAATTGGCACTATGATGTCTAATTTAGCAAACGGCGAGCAATGGCCGGTTTGGAAGCGCGATTCTGATTTTAAGAAAAAGCGTGCGCTGGATACCGCCGCGCCCAAAGCATTAGATGCACCACAATAAGCGCTAGCTCGGTAAGTAGCTCGGTAAGTAGTTCGGTATGTGACATGCACAGGTATATCGGGTACCGCCTGTAACACGAAGTTAGCAACAAAAAGCGAATCTATATCGATGAACTGGGTATTTTACACCCTAGGCGCGGTAGTCTTACAAACTGTTCGTAATGCCCTGCAAAGCAAACTTAGCACCCACGTAGATACCGTGGGTGTAACGCTTTCTCGATTTCTATTCGCGCCGCCTATAGCGCTTATTTACGTGGTGGCGCTGCATACTACATCGCCACAGCAGATACCTAGTTTTAGCCACCATTTTATTATCATGGTGTTGCTGGCTTCGGTGCTGCAAATAGCTGCCACGGCATTCATGGTTATGCTATTTAAACAAAAGAATTTTGCCATAGGAGCCGGGCTAGCCAAAAGCGAAGCGCTGGTAGCCGCTGTGTTGGGCATGCTTTTCTTTGGTAGCTATTTAACCGTGCTTGGCTGGATAGGTATTGCCGTAGGAGCTGTGGCTGTATTTGTACTAAGCAGCGGGAATAGAGCAAAAGGCTTAAGCTTAAAAACCCTAGTAATAGGTATAGCTTGCGGTACGTGTTTCGCGCTTACGTCGTTATTCGTAAGAGAGGCTAGTCATATGCTTGCTATGCCATTTGTTCACGGGGCTGCATGGGTACTTCTATGGGTGCTATGTACACAAGCAATAGGGTTAAGTGTATATATATTATTTACTAACCCGAATGTTTTCAGGCAGCTGTTTGAACGATTCACCCATACGTTGGTTATCAGCACGGTAAGCTGTTTAGGCTCTATATGCTGGTTTACAGCCATGGCACTTCAACATGTGGCCTTAGTAAAAACACTGGGGCAACTAGAAGTGCTATTAACCTTATTGTTAGCGCACTATTGGCTTAAACATAAAGTGACTGTTCAGGAAATAGCAGGCTTGTTCTTAATTGCGATTGCCGCAGTACTTGTTATGTGGGCGTAGGCAAAGCCAAAGCCTTCACCACTATTATTACTAAAGGAATGATAATGAAAAAACGCGATTTTCTTAAACTTTCAGGCGCGGCAGCATTAGCCCCTTTGGCGTTAACGCCACTAACCAGCCTGGCAGCAGCTAATGCAACAGCCAGCGCTAAAAACAGTTCATTATCGTTACAACCTATTACTTCTGGTATTTCGCCCATTACCAATGCCGAGCGTGAAGCGCGTATTAAAAAAGCGCAGTCGTTAATGGCGCAGCATAATATGGCGGCCATGATCATAGAGCCGGGCGCGGCCATGGATTATTTCTCGGGTATTCAGTGGTGGCGCAGCGAGCGCTTAACGGCATTAGTCATTCCGCAAAAAGGTGAGGTAGCCGTGGTTACTCCCTTCTTTGAACAACCCAGTGTGTTAGAAAGTTTAAAAGTGGGCGACGACGTACGTGTATGGCAAGAACACGAAAGCCCGTTCGATGTGGTCGCCAACATATTAAAATCTCGCGGCATCGAAAAAGGCAATATTGGCTTTGAAAGCAGCGTTCGCTATTTTGTGGTAACAGGCGTAACCAAGGTACTGCCAAACATGAATATTGTGGCCGCCGAGCCGGTTACCCGTGGCTGTAGAATGTATAAAACGGCGGCTGAACTTACCCTTATGCATAAAGCCAACGAAGTTACCCTTCGTGCTTACGAGTATGTATTCAGCAAGCTTGAAATTGGCATGAGCCAAGCCCAAGTGAAAAGTTTAATGAATAGCGCACAGCAACAATTGGGCGGTAGCGGCGCATGGTGCTTGGCATTGTTCAACGACGCCAGTGCGTACCCGCACGGCACCAATGCCAAACAAACCATTAGTGAAGGCTCGGTAATATTGTTAGACAGCGGCTGCAGCGTACATGGGTATCAGTCGGACATTAGCCGTACATTGGTATTTGGTAAAGCATCACAGCAGGTGGTAGATGTTTGGAATACCGTGCGTGAAGGCCAAAACGTAGCGTTTTCTGCGGCTAAAATTGGTACGCCAGCAGGCAAAGTAGATGATGCGGTTCGCAAATATTATGTTACCCAAGGCTACGACAAAGACTACGCGTTGCCAGGCTTAAGCCACCGTACAGGCCACGGCATTGGTATGGAAGGCCACGAAAGCGTGAACTTTGTGCGCGGCGAAACCACACCACTTAACAAAGGCATGTGCTTTTCAAATGAACCCGGCTTATACATACCAGGCAAATTCGGTGTGCGCCTAGAAGACTGTTTATACATGACCGACAAAGCGCCGGTTTACTTTACCGAACCACCAGAAAGTATTGAGAAACCCTTGGGTAAGTTGGTGCCTTTAAGAGCGTAAAGCAAGGTGACGGTGGGCTAGTTTCTGGCATGTGGCCTGGTATTCAGCAGTTATCTAGTAGCTATCTCGTAGCTATCTCGTAGCTAACGCCTAACAGTGCGTCGGCTTTTAAACGCCAATATCTGCGGTTTTCAAAAGTATGAAAGCCGCGGCGTTTAGCGTTAGCGCTTATGCACTGTCTTTGAGTCGCGAGGTTATAAACTCCGCCAACGTTTTACTAATAACCGGGTGTTGGGTGTCTTGGTTGAATAGGCAAATATTTACTCTGCCTAGTTTAGGGAGTTTGGGGTGGTTAAGGGGTGATAAGTTTTGCGGCAAACTAGAGCGGGCAAGGGCGGTAATGCCTAAGCCTTGTTGAATAGCCGCCACCAAGCCGCCTAAATCGGCGTTGGTATAGGTAATTTTCCACGCAAAGGTTTGCTGTTTTAATTGCTCTATTACCCGGCTTCGGTACATGCAGCCATCAGGGGCAAGCACCAACGGAATACTGTCGCCTACAAATGGGCGGGTGGCATCACCTACCCATACTACTTCATCTTCAAGTACCACTTCCCCTTCGGTATCTTCACTAGGGTTTACCAGCGCTAAAATTAAATCGAAATGATCGCGTTGGCTGGGGTGCAGTAAATCGCGGCTAAGTGATGATGTTACCTCTAGCGACACATCAGGGTAGCGCTTTGAAAATTCACCAATAAGCCCAGGCAGTAAGGTTGATGCAAATTCGTTGGGAATACCCAAACGCAAACGGCCACTTAACGGCGCAGGAATTAGGCTTCTAAATATGTTGTCGTTAAGCTCTAGTAGTTCCTTGGCTTTAGGGTAAAGCCAATTGCCATCGGCGCTAGGTAAGTGCCGTTGACCTACTTTGGTAAACAGCTTTCGCTCTAGCTGGGATTCTAGTTTTTTTATTTGCAAACTAATAGCAGGCTGAGAACGGCCCACAAATTCACCGGCTTTGGCATAGCCGCCAAGCTCTATAACACTCACAAAAGTGCGCAAATTATCTAGCGATAGCTGCTTCATTAAGATTTGAATTCCTGATGTAGTAAATCGTATACATTACCTTTATAAATGTATTGATAAGAATTTTCAATTTGTTGCGCCTTATTTCACTCACTATACTCGGTGGTGTTTTCTACCCTTACCTAAGAGAAAGTGGAATGTCTAACACCACCGCCCTACATGCCAAGCACCTAGAATCTGGTGCCAAAATGGTTGATTTCTTTGGCTGGGATATGCCAATTAACTATGGTTCTCAAATAGAAGAGCATCACGCAGTTCGCCAAGATGCAGGCATGTTCGACGTGTCGCACATGACCATTGTTGATGTAAAAGGCACACAAGCCAAAGCATACCTTCAACACCTTCTTGCCAACGACGTGGCCAAACTTCAAGTAAAAGGCAAAGCGCTATACAGCGGCATGCTTAATGAAGAAGGCGGCGTGGTAGACGATTTAATCGTGTATTACTTCGATGAAACTAACTATCGCCTAGTAGTAAATTCAGCCACACGCGAAAAAGACATGAACTGGCTTAATAGCAACGCCGAAGGTTTCGACGTATCTATTACCGAACGCCCAGAATTCGCCATGATTGCCGTGCAAGGCCCTAACGCCAAAGAAAAAGCCGCAACGCTTTTCAGCGCCGCGCAAAAAGAAGCGGTTGCAGGCATGAAGCCATTCTTTGGCGTACAAGCTGAAGATTTATTTATTGCTACTACGGGTTACACCGGTGAAGCAGGCTACGAAATTATGGTGCCTACTAGTGAAGCCGCTGGCTTCTGGCAAGACTTGCTAGACGCAGGCGTTAAGCCTTGCGGTTTAGGTGCTCGTGACACCCTTCGTTTAGAAGCAGGCATGAACTTGTACGGCCAAGATATGGATGAAACCGTATCGCCACTAGCCGCTAACATGGGCTGGACCATTACGTGGGAACCAAGCGACCGTAATTTTGTTGGCCGCAGCGCACTAGAAGCACAGCGTGAAGCCGGTACCGACAAGTTAGTTGGCTTAGTGATGACAGATAAAGGCGTGTTGCGCCACGGTCAAAAAATTAGAACCGAAAGCGGCGAAGGCATTATTACCTCGGGTACATTTTCACCTACATTAGGCCACTCTGTTGCGTTAGCACGAGTACCTTCAGATGTTGGCGAAACTGTTGAGGTGGAAATGCGCAAAAAGTGGGTTACAGTAAAAGTGGTTAAGCCCTCCTTTGTTCGCAACGGAAAAAGTGTTTTATAAGTTAACAGAGAATAACAGGAACGATTATGAGCAACATTCCAACAGATTTACGTTACGCATCTACCCACGAATGGGTTCGTCCAGACGGCGACGGTGTTTTCACAGTAGGTATTTCTGAGCACGCTCAAGGCTTGCTTGGCGATATGGTATTTGTAGAACTGCCAGACGTTGGCGATACAGTAAGTACTGGCGACGATATCGCTGTTGCTGAATCGGTAAAAGCGGCTTCAGACGTTTACGCGCCTATTAGCGGCGAAGTCGTTGGCGTTAATGAAGACCTAGAAGATTCACCAGAGCTTGTAAACTCAGACCCTTACGGCGATGGCTGGTTATTCAAAATTAAAGCAGATGATGCCGAAGAAGTTGAAGGCTTGTTAGACGCTGAAGGTTATGAAAACAGCATTGACGAAGAATAATTCGTTAGTTGCTTCTAAACCGGAGCGTAGTAACCAGTAATAATTAAAAAGGGGCTTCTAATTGGCCCCTTTTTATCTTTACGTTTTTATTTGTGTTTTATCCTGCCTTTCGGGGCAATACATTGCGAGTGCTTAACAACGTTATGTCGAATACTTCCCCTACATTAGCTCAACTAGAGCAAAAAGACGCATTCATTCGCCGCCACGTAGGCCCAGGCGAAGAAGAAATTCAACAAATGCTGTCGGCCATTGACGCAACATCGTTAGACGATTTAATTGCGCAAACCGTACCGGCTGGCATAGCGCTACCCGAGCCGTTAAAAGTAGGCGAAGGGGCAACCGAAGTAGATGCACTAGCCGCATTAAAAGCAGTTGCTGGCAAAAACGTAGTGAACCGGTCTTTCATTGGTATGGGCTATTACGACACCCACGTACCTAACGTTATTTTGCGCAATGTATTGGAAAACCCAGGTTGGTACACCGCCTACACCCCGTATCAGCCAGAAATTGCCCAAGGCCGTTTAGAAGCCATTCTTAACTTCCAACAGTTAACCATCGATTTAACCGGCTTAGAGCTAGCGTCTGCTTCATTACTTGATGAAGGCACCGCCGCCGCTGAAGCCATGGCGTTAGCTAAGCGTGTATCTAAAAACAAAAAAGCCAGCAGTTACTTTATTGCTGATGACGTACACCCACAAACACACGACGTTGTAGCCACACGCGCTGAAATGTTTGGTTTTGGTATTATTACCGGCCCTGCAAGCGAAGCTGCCGATCACGATGTATTTGGTGCGTTACTGCAATACCCAAGCACTACCGGTGAAGTAACCGACATTTCAGACATTATTGCCGCGGTACAAGCCAAAAAAGGCATAGTGGCAGTAGCCGCCGACCTAATTAGTTTGGTGTTATTAAAATCGCCCGGTGAACTAGGCGCAGACGTTGCCTTAGGCAGCGCACAGCGCTTTGGTGTACCAATGGGCTACGGCGGTCCACATGCTGCCTTCTTCGCAACACGCGACAGCTACAAGCGTTCATTGCCTGGCCGTATTATTGGCGTAAGTAAAGATACTCGCGGCCGCCCAGCACTACGTATGGCATTGCAAACTCGCGAGCAACATATTCGCCGCGAAAAAGCCAACTCGAACATTTGTACCGCGCAAGTATTGCTAGCTAACATGGCCAGCTTTTATGCCGTATACCACGGCCCTAAAGGCTTAAAAACCATTGCTCAGCGCATACACCGCTTAACCAATATTTTAGCGACAGGGCTAACAAACAAGGGTGTAGCCCTTAAACACAGCACCTACTTCGATACCCTAACCGTATTGGTAGATAACAAAGACGCTGTACTAAACAAAGGCTACGAACACGGCCTAAACCTACGTGCCGATTTAGAAGGCGCAGTAGGGGTTTCAATTGATGAAACCACTACCCGTGAAGACATTGCTACCTTGTTTAACGTTATTCTAGGCAGCGACCACGGCCTAAGCGTAGAAGCACTAGATGCCGATGTAACCACGCAGCCAGCTAGCGCCATTCCAGAAAACTTATTACGCACTAGCGATATTCTTACGCACGAAGTGTTTAACCAGTACCATTCAGAAACTGAAATGCTGCGTTATATTAAAAGCCTAGAGAATAAAGATTTAGCCTTGAACCACTCAATGATTTCATTGGGTTCGTGCACCATGAAGCTAAACGCTACCGCGGAAATGATCCCCGTTACGTGGGCAGAGTTCGGCCAAATTCACCCGTTTGCACCACTGAATCAAGCAGAAGGCTATCAAGAAATGATTGCCGAGCTAGCCGAGTGGTTAATTAACGTAACGGGGTACGACAACCTTTCTATGCAACCTAACTCAGGTGCACAAGGTGAATACGCAGGCTTGTTGGCCATTCAGCGTTACCACGAAAGCCGCGGTGAAGGGCACAGAAACGTATGCTTAATTCCAAGTTCAGCACACGGCACTAACCCAGCTTCGGCACAAATGGTTAGCCTAAACGTAGTGGTAGTGAAGTGTGACAACAACGGTAACGTAGATTTAGACGACCTTCGCAAGAAAGCCGAAGAAGTGGGCGATAATTTATCGTGCGCTATGATCACTTACCCATCTACCCACGGCGTGTACGAAGAAACTATTCGTGAAATGTGTGAAATTGTGCACCAGTACGGCGGCCAAGTGTATATGGATGGCGCGAACATGAACGCGCAGGTGGGCATTACGTCACCTGGTTATATTGGCTCAGACGTATCGCACTTAAACTTACACAAAACCTTCTGTATTCCACACGGTGGTGGCGGCCCAGGAATGGGGCCAATTGGTGTTAAGTCGCACCTAGCGCCTTTCTTACCAAACCACACGGTAGTGAATATTGAAACAGCAGGTAAAGACTGCGGTGCGGTTTCAGCAGCACCATGGGGCAGTGCGTCTATTCTGCCAATAAGCTACATGTACATTAAGATGATGGGCTCGGCTGGCCTACGTAAGGCAACCGAAGTAGCCATACTTAACGCCAACTATGTAGCCAAGGCGTTAGAAGGGCACTACAACGTATTGTACAAAGGCCGAAACGGCCGCGTAGCCCACGAATGTATTATTGACCTGCGCCCATTAAAAGAAGCCAGCGGTGTAACCGAAGTAGACATAGCAAAACGCTTAAACGACTACGGTTTCCACGCGCCAACCATGAGCTTCCCAGTAGCGGGCACGCTAATGATTGAGCCGACTGAATCGGAAGCGAAGTACGAGCTAGATCGCTTCGTAAACGCCATGATAAGCATTCGCCAAGAAGTGGCGAAAGTAGAAAGCGGCGAGTGGGATGCTACCGACAACCCGTTACATAATGCACCACATACCCTAGCCGATATTTGTGACAGCGACTGGAACCGCAGCTACGACCGCAACCTAGCGGCGTATCCAGTACCAGAAGTACACAGAAACAAATTCTGGCCGTCGGTTAACCGCATTGATGATGTGTTTGGGGACCGTAATTTGATTTGTTCTTGCCCTAGTATAGAGAGTTATATTGACGGGTAGGGTGTTTTTGAGCTAGCAGCGTTGCTGTTAGTGCTGAGTTATTTGAAAGGCGAGCCATTTGGCTCGCTTTTTTGTGCCAGTTTATACCTTTGAGTGCTAGCGTTTTGTCGACTGCTGTGCACGTAAAGCGGTCCTTATATAAAAAAGAATCTAAAGCTTATACTACAAAGAATCGTCATTGTGGCGAAGTTCACCACCTCGCAGGAAATAAGCGATTTCAAATTTAACATTCATTCAGCATTATTGCACCGCAAAAAGTTGTGGAAATAATCATCGAAAAAATAGTAAGCTTATGATAATAAATAAGTATCAAGTCGAAATTGAATTAAGCAATGTCGTAGTCACTTTGCTGTGTTCATAGAGAAACTGTTAGGCGGCACACGTTTTTCCAGCTCTACATGATTTGAAAGTAAAGCTTTCGCTTAAGACTTTGAAAGCGGATCCATATTTCGTGTGAAAGCGTTCATGAGTAGAGGTTATTTAATTATTGAAAACAACGACATATTTCAAATTTTTTACTTCGTGCGTGGCTGTAAAATTAAATAAACCAAATAAAAAGTCGTAAAGACGACTATCAGGACTTCAAGAAGAGGCCAGTTTATGACTCGTTTATTTAGCGCTGAAAGAATGCAGTTTCAAGTTTAAATGATGCCACAACTACGACTAGCATCTAATGAGTGTGTGATGCCGCTTCGCTGTTAAAAAATAGTTATGCTATTGCTCACCATACACTAAACAACAAGTTTCCGAGCTACCCCTAATTTTCGCTTTAATAATTCAAGAGATTTATGATGGAACAAGAACAACAAAATTTATCTGATACTTTTCTTACTATGACGGATTCTCTGAGTAAGTATCGTAGAGCACAGTTGAAGGACGGTGACGGAAACAATCTGATCGAAGAGCTATATGTTGATCCGTTAGAAAAAGATTTGATTTTGAAATCAATGTTAAAAGACAACACAACCCTGCTGATAGGTAGAAAAGGCACAGGGAAGTCGACAATCATAAATCGCTTTCAGCATGAAATTAGAAAATCAGATGATCGATTGTCTTTATATATTGACGTTAAAGCTTTATTTGAGCAAACTAAGAAATCATACTTTAATATTCAGCCAAGTGATATTGCTCTTTCTCCCGAAAATTTAGATCGACTTAGCCTATATGTTTATTTTATCGAAAAAATCATTGATGAAATTAAGGAAGAGATTAAAACTAGTGTCTTTAAGTCCCAAGTAAAATCTTTTTTTTCAAAAGATGGGGTTACTGAAAGAAGTTTTAATAAAAAGCTAGATCAGCTTTTCAAAGAGGTGAAAAAACCTTTATTTATCGATTCAACTGCATCTGAACAAGTTCTAAATAGTGACTCTGATAAGGAAGTTAAGGGTAAAGAAAATAAATTCTCTTTTGGGTTTAGTGATAAAGGTTCATCATTAAATGGTGAAGTTAAAGATTCTTTTCTAAATGAAAATTTAAATTCGAAACAATTTACCAAAGTATTGACTCGATTTTTCAACATTATCGGCTTTATGAATAATTTAAAAAAGTTATTGAAAAGTGCAAAGATTGAGAGAGTTTTTATTTGCTTGGACGATATGTCTGAAATAGATAAAGACTCAATGGAAGTGTTTACAGACTTTATTGTTGGCCCATTAAATAATCTTTCTGATGAATTTTTTAAATTTAAAATTTCGCTGTATCCAGGTAGGGATTATCTCCCATCAATTGATAGGCAAAAAGTAAAAACATTTCCGTTAGACTATTATGATTTATATTCTATTGGTAACGTAGACAAAGTTGAAGAGTCAGCAGTTAAATACACCAAGCGTCTACTTGAAAAAAGGTTTAATTATTACTTTAAAGGTGTCAGTATTGGCAGTTTTTTCGATCTTAGCCAGGTTGAATCAATCAATGATTACTATAAGATAATATTTCAAATGAGTTCTAATGTTCCAAGGATTATAGGGAAAATTTTAGAAATATCTTTACAGAAAACAAATAGTCTTGAGCGCAAAATAAATAAAAAAGTGCTCCAAGAGTCTGCTAGACAACATTATAAAAATGACATTGAGTATGTGTTAACAAAGAGTGAATATATCGAATATAAAAGTTACGATGAGGCATTCGAAAAATTTCACTTATTAGAGTTGCTTAATTTGATTATTGTAAAGGCTGTAAGCAATAAAAAGCATATAGGTAGTTCAACTGCAAAAGTTTTTTCACAATATACAACTAATACTGCGCCTTCAAATTATCTATATGTAACAGAGGCAACAGAATCAATATTAAAGACTTTAGAATTTAATTTCTTCATAACTAAATTTTCACAACAAAAAGATAGAGAGGGGGAAAATATTAGTGTTTTTTCTTTGAATTATGGATTGTGTGTTGAAAATGATATTATATTTGATGAAAAAAGCGATAGAAAATTTCGTGTTGAGCGTGTATTTGATTTTAATCGGCTCGTCTCTGATTGGATGAGTAATTCGCAAGAGCTTGTCTGCTTAAGCTGTAATGAGCAATATGATATATCGAAAAAACAAATATTCATCGATCACAAAATCGCCTGTCAAATATGTCAGGGGGTCGTAGCATTAAGGTCAATTATCGATGATTCTCAGAAAGAAAAAATTGAAAATAATATTAAGATACCGATGAAAGAATATGAAATATTAAATGCTTTGAAAAACAAAGGTGCATTAACTGCAACAGATTTGGGCGACGAGTTAGATAGAGCATATCAATCAATAAATCACAGCATAGGTAAAAATAGTAAAATTAAAAATTATGATTTTATTGTGCGAGAAATTATTTCAAATCAACCGCGTTTTTCTCTGTCTAAAAGCGGACAAGAGTATTTAGATAGTAAATAGAAAGATAACAGATGATTAAAAAAATAGTAGGCTTTTGCTTCGTAGTTATAGTCACCATTTGTCTTTCGCTTAACAAATCGTGACCGTTGGCTTCTTGTCTGAAGCCTGAAGCCAGAAAGTCGCAAATTAGTTTATTGGATACACCATATTATCACTGCGTTTCTAGCTGTGTACGCCGCGCATTCTTATGCGCTGAACAGGACGGCAAGAGCTTTGAGCAACGTCGCCAATGGGTGGAAGACCGAATTCATACCCTAAGTGAAGTGTTTGCTATTTAGCCCATAATCAACATCAGCAGGGGAGACAAAGTGCTAGGCGGTTACTGGGATAGCGCTGCGCCTGAATAGATAGATTTAGTGTCGCTTTACGCGAGTGAAGGAATAAATACCGTTAAGTAAAAATTAGACTTACGCACACATCTACTTTTAAAGGCAATCTCCAAGACCGGTAAATTTATCTGCATCAATAACCTAGTTCAGAGACGCCAAGTCTGTCATTTTCCATTTCTTCTATTTCTAAAGATGACTGTCTTGTTTAATAAACTATGGGCACCTTATGTGTCTATTGTGATATAACAAAATAGAGATGCAGATGAAGCCTGTCTGGAGTTAATGCTACAGCGTTATTTCTAATTAGAGTTGTTAACAAAATACGGATGTCAGGATTACCTAAAGGAGAGTAGGTTTGAGAATAAAATGTTTAGATTGTGGATTTTCAGAAGAAGTTAACTTAGATCTTTTCGTAAAAATCCTAGGTGGGGCTACCGCCGGTTTCGGGTTTTGGGCTTGGACAAGTTTTCTTTTTGCAGGCACTGGGTTCGCTATGGTGATTTGTGTAGCAATTATTTCGGGTGGCGCAGCGATGCTAGCTTATAAAAATGAAATTATAGATTGGATCGCCAACGAAGGCTATGAGTGTATTGGTTGCGGAAAGCAAAGGTGGACAGCTATATCTCCTGAAATGGAGAAAGAAATGGCTACACAAGAGCGGTATCAGCGTAAAAAAGAAGCTGAATCACTGCTCCAAACCAAAATTGATATAGCAGAACGTTCATTAAAAACGAAAGGTATTGAGTTTGAAAATATACAGGGTAACTGGATCATTTTAGAGCCTTCAGGAGACTTAAAACAGATAGCTAGCATAAGTGAACTAGAGTCTTTTTTAGCTTCGCAGTGAGTATGAAGTGGGTAATTGCCTACCATAACAGTATACGGAATTAAGACTTTCCTAGAGTTATAAATTAATAAAACTAAGTTTTTGAAATCAAAAAGGATGATGAACATGTTAAAGCTTTTAGGGTTAGTTGTATTAATATTGGGTTTCTTTTCACTGATAATTCACCCGGCTGTCGGTTTAGTAATGATGATAACTGGACTTCTTGTGACATGGAAAGCTGAAGGGGCTAAATAAAAAGAACTAAGAGACCAGAGTACATTATCTTCTAAAGTACTCTGATCCCATTTTTATTACTATTTCCTCTCCCCCCGAATATTACCATCCATCACTAGAATCTTAACGATTCCGTTGTCGTCAATATCAAAGCTAACACTACTGCCATTCTTGGCAAAAAAACGACCATCACCCTCATGAAAATACCTTTCATTTTCAATATAAGGTAAAGCGTTAAGCACAAAGCCGTTTTTTGCTTCCTTCAGTACAATTTCGACATCAACAGGGTCTGTTACCACGTAAGTACCAATATACTTACTCAGCTCTGTTTGGTTGATTGGCAATAACTTTTTAACTTCAGCTTGCGAATACCCCACATCCAATACTTCTTTTAGGCGAACTTCTAACTCGCTAATTAACTGACTACCGTTATCGCCGTTAGTCATAATGGCGTAGCCGTTGCCGGTATCTAACTCAAGATATAACTGCGACATAAAACCTTTATCTGCGCCACCATGGCCAAAGCCCAGAATTTCACCGTTTTTATCCATGTTGATAAAAAAGCCAATACCAACATTAGGTGCTTCATTGGTTGGCGTATTGTTGGTTAACATTTCTCGTGCAGTAGCTTGCGATATCCAATCTGTTTTTTGCCCCAAATACGCGCTACGAACGCCGCTTGCCATTTTCAACATGTCTGATGGCGTGCTCCACATGCCGGCTGCTGCAAGCGTAGCATAAGTATGCGCGCCTCCTTCTACTGGGGTACCGTCATCGTTGTAGGGCGTAGCCATATTGTTTGATAACTTAGGCGATATGGGCTGTTCGAAACCAGAGCGCGTCATACCTATCGGCGTAAACAAAAGTCGTTGTGCCATTGTCGGTAAGGGTTCGTTTGCTATGTCTTGCAAGGTAAGTTGAGCGAGCGTAGTGCCCCCACCTGAATAGCGCATTTGCGTGCCGGGTTGAAGGTCAACCACTACCGCGCTGGTATTAGCAGGCTCAACACCTTCTAACACTTGCTGCAAAGTAGGCACGGGTTCGCCAGCCGCGTAACCAGGAAAGCCATGTACTGTGGTGCCAGCCGTGTGGCTTAATAATCTGCGTAACGATACAACGTCTTGCCCAGTCCATTCATGTTCGGGCAATTGCCAGCTGGTAAGCAAGTTATTTACGTCGGTATCTAAATCAATAGGGTTATCTTGGCGGTACTTCATCAATACCGCTGCAAATGCGGGTTTAGAAATACTACCGGCCTGAAATACAGTGTCTTTATTCACAACTAGTCCAGAGGCTACATCTTTAACGCCATGTTCTAACGTCCAAGCGAGCTGCCCATTTTTCATATACGCGACAGAAACCCCTGGCACATTATAAAGGGCCTGCCGCTGGGCCAAAGATTGAAAATCAACCTCTTGCCCTTCAATTCGAATTCGTTCTGCAAGGCCGGTTTTCAAAAGGCTGGCTTCTTTTGACTCTTCAGCAGGAGAGGGGGAGGGCGGCAGGGTTTCAGGCTCTGCGCAGCCTAATAACGAAGCTAAGCAAAGTGAGAGCGTTAGCGCGGTTATTATTTTTCTTGTTTTCATTTAAGTAATCCATTACGTGTAGAAATATCAGAGTACGTTCCTAAACTTACCTCGTCAATCAGCCGCCATTAGGAGTTGAAGTGGCAGTTTAAACAAATTCTTTTTCACCACCTTTTGCCGCTGAACGATAAATTGCGTTAAGCAACGCAATAGAGCGGCGACCTTCGAAACCATCTACCAATGGTTTAGTGCCGTTTTCAAGCGCATGTAAAACATCTTCAAAATTTCTTTGGTGCCAAACAAAGTCGATGGCAGCTGGGTCGGCTGCGCCAGCGCCGGCTTCGTTTTCATTAAGACCATATTGCTGTCTAATTTCATTGTCATGTTCACTTTCATTAGCGAACTCCCACAGCCGGAATTTGTCATCGCTCATGAAAACAGAACCCTGCGAGCCGGTAATTTGTATTTCTGCCGGATGTCCGTTTTTAGACCAGCACGCGGTAGACCCTTGAATTACGCCCAGCGCGCCACTTTCAAACTCCACCATGGCGATACCCACATCTTCTACTTCTATTCCCTCATGGGCCACAAGCCTAGTTTCTGCCCGTACGGATTTAACGTCGCCCATTACGTAAAGTAATAAATCGATGGTATGGATAGATTGGTTCATTAACGCGCCCCCGCCGTCTAGCTTCCAGGTGCCACGCCAAGCGCCGCTTTCATAGTACTCTTGAGTTCGCCACCATTTAATATAGGCATCAGCCATGGCAATGTTGCCAAATCTACCTTGCGCTAACGCCTTTTTAAGTAGCTGCGACGATGCATTGAAACGCCGGGGGAAAATGCCCGCTAACATCACATTATTTTCTGCACATACGGCTATCATCTCATCCACTCGTTCGGCGGTCACTTCAAGGGGCTTTTCGCAAATAATGTGTTTACCCGCTTTGGCTGCAGCAGATATGGGCTCTAAGTGAAACCCTGATGGTGTGCATACAGTAATAACATCAATATTGGGGGAATTTATAAAAGAAGCATAATCGTCAAAAGGTGTGCAGTTATGTTTCTGTGCGAAGGCGTTCGCTTTATCAGTTGAACGTGAATAAATCCCTGTTAGCTCTGCATTAGGTATAGCGTTAATAGCCTGAGCATGAAAATCCGCAATCATGCCAGCGCCGACAATGCCAAATCGATACATTCCTTGTTCCTTTTTTAAACAGTTTTCAAAAAGTATAGGGAAAGTTAGCGCTGTAGACTAGCTTTTAAATAAGGAGGGAATAAAGGGAGTAGGAATAAAGGGAGCAGGAATAAAGGGAGCAGGAATAAAGAGGGAGGAGTACATTAATTCCTAAATTCACACTGATCTCATTCTCTTACCGCATTATTAAAACAAAACTTTTCCAGCGGGCTTAAAAGTCGGTATGTTATTGCGGGTATTCGTTGTAGCCGAGGAAGCTAAATGCAAGAAGCCACCAAATCTGAACCATCGTTGACAGAAGGCGCTATTGTCGGCCATATGGTGCGGCTTGCTATCCCGGCATCAACGGGCATGATCTTCAATACACTGTATAACCTGACCGACATTTGGTTTGCGGGCTACTTGTCAGATAATGCACTTGCCGGTTTATCTATCGCGTCCAGCGTTTTCTTTCTACTGCTGTCTATTGGTATTGGCATTCAAACTGGGGCTTCTGCAATGATTGCGCCGGGGGCGGGTAGGGGAGAAACCCACGAAGTGAAAGGCTGGCTAGATAACGTAAGCGGCCTTGCCATTGCCTTTAGTGCGGTGTCGTGTGTAATAGGATTTTTTGCGGCGCGTCCGTTGGTGGTTTTACTTGGTGCTGAACCTCATATCGAGCCCCTTGCGATGGAATATTTATGGGTAACGTTAGCAGGCTCGGTAGGTTTCACCTTCTCTTTCGGGGCGGCCGGCGCGTTAATGGCACTAGGCGATACCAAATCTAACCGAAATGCACTCATGATTGGTTTCTTTGCCAATTTTGGCCTTAACCCCTTCTTTACTTTCGTACTCGACTTAGGGGTAAGCGGTATAGCGCTAGCCACCGTTGTGATTAAGTTTGCCACCGCGTTTTACCTGTTCCGGGTACTGATGAAGCGTTTAAATATATCGGTAATGCCCACTTTTGATAAAGAGCGTTGGCAAAAGCTACTTAAACAAATTGTGCCCGCTAGCTTCAATATGCTCACCATTATTTTAGGTGGTTTTATTACTGTGGCACTTATCGGTCAATTTGGTAGCGAGCATGTGGCCGGGTATACCGTTGGCCTGCGCCTAGAGCAGGTGTTGTTGCTTCCAGCGTTAGGGTTAAATAGCGCGGTAATGGCCATAGCGGGTCAGAATATGGGCGTAAATAAATACGACCGGGTAGATGAAACGTACCGCAAGGGGTTACTAATCGGTTTCTTTATGGCGGTAGTGTCTATTCCCGTTATGTATTTTCTATCGCCGTTGGCAATGAGCCTTTTTACTAACGACAGTGCCATTAAAAATACAGGAATAACGTACCTTAGAATTGATACATTAGCTTTTTATGCGTACGTGGTTTTGTTTCAAAGTGTGGCTATATTGCAGGCAATGCAAAAGCCTATGTTTCCCATGTATTTAGGTATAGCCCGTCAACTTGTTGTGCCCGCCTCAATAAACTATGTGCTGATTGTAGTGTGGGGCTACCCCATGGTGTCCATGTTCTACACCATTGTTACTGTCGTTATTTTAAGCGCCATCATTGCTTTCTTTTATACCAAAAGAGAGATATACAGGGTTAAATTATGAATTAGCTTGTATTCAATCTTGCAGATTTATTTAACAGATGTGTTATGGGAACAGGTCGCAAAAATTAACCAACGTTTCGATACCTCTTATAAGTGCTTATACTTTTAAGAGGTATCAATTTGGCAGTGTTATTTCGACTGGCGTTTGTCCAGCACATATTGAACGGCCATTCTGGCAACGCCTGCTCCAATGCCTGATACTACAGCCCAGGTTACGGCCTCTTTAAGGTCTGTATTTTCACTTTCTTTGTCTTTCGGGGCGGGGTCGTTAGTTACTTTTTCCCACGACTTTTGAAGCGTTTTTCTCGCTAGAATTCCTGCAGATGCAGCGGCAAGACCGATACCTACGTTCGTAATGCGTTGTTTGTTGCTCATAATGATCTCCATTGATGAAGCGTAAATTAAAAAAAACAGCCATTAATCAAATGACTAATGGCTGTTAATTACAGACTCTCGCAAAGTCTTAAAACCAATTTTTTACTTCGGCTTTCGTTTAACTTTTGCCTTTAACCATATTCATAACAACTGAAATGATCAGTAGGATAACGAAAACACCGAATATAATTTTGGCGATACCCGCTGCAGAACCAGCAATTCCACCAAATCCTAAAACTGCTGCAACTAATGCAACTACTAAAAATATTAAAGCCCAACGTAACATAATGTATCCCTTCAGTTTGTGAGTTAATGTGAGTTAGTTATGGAGTTGCAAACCACAGGCCTACTTTGCCAGATTGTTTTAAATTGTTGCTCAAAATAGCGGCAGAATGCGGCTTGTAGCCCGATTTTATCGAGAAAAAGAAGTGCGTTTTTTGCGCCGTAATATATGTAACGACTAGAGAGGATGACTATTTTACCGAATAAAACTGTAAATATTTCTCGAATAAAGGGCGCTATTTCCTTAGGTAGCTACTGTCTTGCTTTCTGTCACCTAATATCAAATGGTTTGCATACGCTCGCAAATTATTACAAACGGATGTCTTGAGGGGATGCAGCATTTATAGCGAAATACGTTAATTCGCGAAGTATGTTGTAGTATTTGTTTATCTGTGACTATATTAAAAGCTACTACACAGGGACAAAGGTTAAGCCAAGTAGTATTGGCCCATATACAAGGCTATCTACAAGGAAAGAAAATGAAAAAGATCATTTTTTGTGCGTTCATGTTGGGCGTGCTTTTTAACTTACCCGGTTGCGTTACCCAAACAAAGCAAACATCCCAAAAAGCTTCCGATTTATCTAACCCACAAACATTGCCGCCAACGCTTATCTCCAGAGAAGTTTTATTCGGCAATCCAAGCCGCTATCAAGGGCGCGTCAGCCCAGATGGCAACAGCATGAGTTTTAGAGCGCCAGTAGATGGTGTCATGAATATTTGGGTTGGCAAAATTGGTGATTTCGACAGCGCGACCCCCGTTACGCAAGATTCAGGACGCGGTATTCCTCTTCACTTTTGGTCATTAGACAGTCGATATGTATTTTTCACCCGAGATAAAAATGGGGATGAAAATTGGCATTTGTATCGAATAGATTTAGACAGCGGTGACATAAAGGACTTAACTCCTTATGACGGTGTGCAAGCTAGCCAGATGGATCAGAACGCGGCATTTCCAGGCATAGTTGTTGTTGGTATGAATGACCGTGATGCAAAATGGCACGACGTATATAAGGTAGACGTCGCCACTGGGCAGCGTAGCTTAATTATTCAAAACGACGGTTTTTCTTATTTCGTGCTTGATAATAAGTTAAACGCGCGTGTCGCGGTAAAGACGGCAGAAGATGGGGCAAGCCATGTTTTTATTAAATCCTTTGATGAATGGAATCCTTGGTTTGAAGTTTCCTTCGCAGATTCATCATCTTTTAATATTCTCGGTTTCGATCAACAGAATGAAGGAATATATATGATAGATACGCGGGAGCGAAACACTGCGGCCCTCGTATACCTACCAGTAGGAGACACAACTCCTACTTCCATTGCTAGTAGTGATAAAGTAGATGTAACAAATGTACTTTTTCATCCCCGTACCCATAAGCCAATAGCTTATGCACTAAACTATATTAGGCCTGAATGGCACGCCATAGATGATGCTCTCATTGACCCCATTCAACAGCTGAACAGCCAATTAAGTGGCGGCTCACAAGTTTTAGCGCAAACAATTGATAGTTCTCTTTGGACTGTATTTACTGATCAAAGTAATCAATCACCTATTTATAAAGTATTTGATACTACAACCGGTGAATTATCGGACTTATTTATTACTCAGCCAGAAATTAATAACCTACCTCTTTCTGTTATGCATGGCGTGGTGATTCCATCACGAGATAATCTAGATTTAGTGAGTTATTTGTCTATACCCTTGGAGGCAGATCCTAACCAAGACGGCAAAGCAGAGCGCGCTTCCCCATTGGTTTTATTGGTACATGGCGGCCCTTGGGGGAGGGACGAATTTGGCTTTAACCCTTTAGCGCAATGGTTAACAAATCGAGGGTACAGCGTGTTACAAGTTAACTTTCGCGCTTCAACAGGCTTTGGTAAAGCGTTTTTAAACGCAGGAAATAAAGAATGGGCGGGTGCCATGCACAATGACCTAATTGATGCGAAAGAATGGGCAATAGAGCAAGGTATTACATCGAATGACCAAGTCGCCATTATGGGAGGAAGTTACGGCGGCTACGCTACGCTAACCGGGCTCACTGTTACCCCAGAAGCATTCCAATGTGGCGTTGATATTGTTGGGCCGTCAAACTTAATCACCTTGCTCGACTCTATACCTCCTTACTGGGAAAGCTTTCGTCAGGTGTTTTATCATGCGATAGGCGATCCAAATACTGAGGAAGGGTTAGCTCTGCTTAAAGCGCGTTCGCCTATCACTCATGTGGACAAGATAGAAAAGCCTTTACTCATTGGACAAGGAGCGAATGATCCTAGAGTAAAACAAGCGGAGTCTGACCAAATCGTGGAAGCGATGAAAAAGCGTAATATTCCTGTAACGTATGTGCTTTACCCCGATGAAGGACATGGTTTTAGCAAGCCTGAAAATAACCTTTCATTTTATGCCGTTGCTGAAGCTTTTCTAGGCACGTGTTTAGGGGGGCGAATAGAACCGATAGGTGATGATTTCAGTGGCTCTAGCATAGAGGTTGTTCATGGAGCTGAATTCATTCCAGGTTTGGCCGAGCATTTAGGCAGTAAATAAATCGCCAAATCAAAGGGGCAGAGTATATTTTTTTCAGAAAAGTACTCTGCCCCCATTTCTTTTAGCTAACAGTCACCACTGCTTTTTGTTTGGCTTCTTTAGAATAACGAAGCGCATCGTTGAGGTTTTCAAAAGCAAACACTTGGGGTATTTCTGCCAAACCTTCGCTTGCATAATACCTATCTAATACCTCTCTAATCCCACTCTGGGGCAAAGTCTGGTGTGGCCTGACGATCGCCGCAGTCTAGTGCGTCAATTTTTGCAATGTCTTCTGCGTCAAGCGTTAGCTCAAGTGCTTTGAAATTGGTTTCCAAGTTCTTACGTTTGGTAGACGATGGAATAGTCACAAGGCCGTTGGCAAGCTCCCAAGCGACTACCACTTCAGCCGCGCTCACCCCATGCTTCTCTGCAATGGCAACAATGGTGTCGTCTTTTAACACTTTGCCTACGGCAAATGGCATGTAGCCGGTAACAACAATGCCATGTTTTTCACACGCAGCTCGCACCTTAGTGTTGGTCAGATATGGATGAACTTCAACTTGGTTAGTGGCAATAACACCTTCACCTAAAATACCTACGGCTTGTTCAACTTGAGCCACCGTAAAGTTAGAAATGCCGATTTCTTTGGCAAGGCCTAACGTTTTCACTTTTAGTAACTCACCTAAGTATTCTTCCATGCTTTCACCGTTTTCTGGTGACGGCCAGTGAATAAGCAGTAGGTCTACGTAATCTAGCTGAAGTTTCGCCAAGCTTTCTTTTACGCTGTCAACAAAGCTCGCTTTGTTTAGCTTATCGTTCCACACTTTGGTGGTAACGTATAAATCTTCACGTGCTACGGCACTGTCTTTAATAGCCCGGCCCACGGCTTCTTCATTGCCATAGATTTGTGCGGTATCAATGTGGCGGAAACCTACTTCTAGCGCCATCGTCACGCTGTTATATGCTTCTTCGTCTTTTAAACGAAATGTGCCTACTCCCAGAGAAGGAATTTTAGTCTGCGACTGATTTACGTTAGGCATAATGCCTCCTTGTTAATTTCCGTTACCAATGAAAATGCGGTAGCACGTGCTCAGCAATTCGCTGCATTGCGTCTTCAACCGGCAGCGTATTTCGCCTGAAGTGAAGGCCAATATGGTTAACGCCCGCGCTTTTCATTGCCTTAAGTTCTTTGATAAGCCCGTTTACGCCAGTTTCAACCCCGAATCGGTGGCGTTTTATCGGCGCTTCGTCGTCTTCAACCAAATTAAGGTGGATAAAGCTAACGTAGGGTTTATTACCTGCAACTTCCCGCCATAAGGCTACGCGTTTAATGTGATCGCTTATCTAAGTAACCGCTGTACCTTGTTACCACTAACGCAGACACAGAAATAGCAGCGCCTATCCATGCGGTATCAGATAGCTCCATGCCCTCTACAATGGCACCGCCAACAATTGAACCTACCGCAATACCAATGTTGAACGCTGCAATGTTTAGCCCTGAAGCCACATCTACCGCATTTGGTGTGAATTTTTCAGCCAGCTGCACAACATATACTTGCAGGCCAGGTACGTTTCCAAATGCAAATGCACCCCACACTAGAATAGTAATTACTGCAGCAATTTTGTGACCCATGGTGAAGGTGAGGGCGAACAAAATAATGGCTAGAGCGCTGAAGATAATAGTGAGCGCGCGAATAGGGCCTTTTTTATCAGCTAATTTACCGCCATAAATATTTCCAACAGCAACTGAGGCACCGTAAACCAGCATGATCAAGCTAATCGCAGAAGGCGCAAACCCTGATTCTTGTTGCAAAATAGGCGCAAGGTAAGTGAACGCGGTAAAGGTGCCGCCGTAACCTAAAATGGTCATTAGGTATACCAAAACTAAACGGGGCTGAACCAATACTTTCATCTGCTCGCTTAACGTAGCAGGCTTACTTTGTTTTAAGTTATTTGGCACAAGTAACGCGCTGCCAATAAGCGCAATAGTGCCTAAAGCAGATACCACTAAGAATGTGGCTCTCCATCCATAGCTTTGTCCAATCCATGTGCCAAGCGGTACACCTGTTACCAAGGCAACGGTAAGGCCAGTAAACATAATGGCAATGGCGCTGGCTTCTTTTTCTTTAGCAACCAAGCTGGTGGCGATAGTAGAGCCAATTGAAAAGAACACACCATGGGCAAGGCCAGTTAAGATACGCGCCAGTATTAGGCTTTCGTAACTAGGTGCTTGCCAGGCAAGAATATTACCGGCAACAAACAAAGCCATAAGGCTTAACAGTACGTGTTTTCTGTTCCATTTACCGGTTAACGCAGTTAATACGGGCGCGCCAATGGCTACGCCCACAGCGTAAAGGCTAACGAGTAATCCCGCGCTGGGTAGGGTTACGCCAAGATCTGACGCTATCGTGGGCACTAACCCCACAATCACAAATTCGGTAGTACCAATAGCAAACGCACTTAACGTTAACGCAAATAATGCAATAGGCATTGTTAATCCTCACAAAGATGGCTCAAAAGAGCTGTTATTTAAGTTCATACAGTGTGACGATAATTTTGTTTGCGAAAAACAGCACTAATGACAAAACACTTTTGCGATTTTTGAAAATATAAATGGTGGGGTTAGAGTCTGAGGTATCCCCACAAATAATATAGCAAAATCAGTGAGATAAAAAAGAA
>NZ_CAXBMP010000017.1:0-100703 GCF_963976965.1 uncultured Alteromonas sp. | reverse complement strand
CGTTTCAAGTATGTCGGTAGACGATGCGCTGTCTTCACCACAGGCATTTATTTTTTGTACAAGAAGGGCAATGCGTTGAGAGAGCATTCGCTGCTGCCCCGCAATATTGATAATTTCAGCATCAAGACGCTGACCGTTCAGCAGAGTTCGCATTGTGAATACAGATGCCGTAACAAGACAGGCAATGAGAAGCAGCGCTAGCGTGTACCGTATGCGAATGGACATAAAAATAACGTTTTTCTTAGAGTACCTAAAAGATAATTGATACCAAGCATTTACGCAATTTTCCAAAGGGACTAAATGCTAAGCTTTTTTCAAATTTTGAAAAAGTTGATGAGAAGCCCACTGTATTTAATTGGAGGAAGCAGTGTTGAAAATAGAGGGTAAAACGAATTTAAGATGATGGTAGGGCGAACTTGCTCTCAACGAGAGCAAGTTTAATGGTCTCAAATTTTGCTTATAAAGCGGGCAAAATTTCAAATTGAATTGGTTTATAGCGAAAGTTATTCGATTCGCCCGCAGAGCATGCAGTAAGACCTACAATCATGTCCATTTTTGCTTCAAAAATAGTGTAGTCACCTGCTTTACTCGTAGGCGGTAGCACGGCAATTTTTCCCTCGGGGCTTACATCCACGTTCATAAAGGTATTGAATGTAGTCCCAATATGATGTGCAGGAATGTCGAACTCAGCGAATGCGGCCACTAAGTTGCCATGGCATCCAGGTACGGGGGGGTCACTGGGATAAAAGTGTTTGAAGGTATCCACACTGCAAGGGGTTAAAAGAAAATCGTGTTCTTCCACCGTATCTTCAATGATCTCAAACATCACCTGACTTTCGTTGGAGTAAAGCTTACATCCTGATTTAAAGTGGGTGCTTTCGTTATAATCTAGCGAACGGCCTGACGACATAAACTCATTTTTATCGTGGGCGTTAAAAGCATATAAATCGGCAACTTGTTCCCCTTCAGGGTCAATAACTTTTAGCCGCTCACCTTTATTAATAGTGAATGCTGTGCCGCTTCTTGGTTGAATGGTTTGTCGCATTGCTGCCTCTTTATTTCTCTATTTGAATTAATGTAGATTAGTTTTGATTTGCATGGAAAGGACACTGCCAACGCTTAGGTTGCTGCTTTCCACTGTACTGATATGCTTCTGATTGCTCACCATGATTTTGCAACAAGGTATTTTTTGAACCACAGAAGGCTTCGTCTTGTTGACGAATGTGGTCTCTTAAATCTTCAAATTTTCCTTGTTCGCGAAGTAGTTCGAATTGCTCGTGAAGATTGAACACTAGCGCGGGGCGCTCAAAGCGTCTGCTTTTACGCTTCGCACCGGGGTGGAGTCCAATGATAAAAAATGCTTTGCCGCCCAAACTAAAACTAAAGTTAGGACTATGCGGATTTTCGTCTACTTGGTTATCCCAGCCGTGCATGCAGGTGTCGATGTCATGAAGTTGCTGAAGTTTGCGCCACATCAATTTATCAAAAACAATCTCGCTTAGAATCTCTGGTTGTTCAAAAGTAAGTACCAGCGAAGAATACATATCTTTATCAAGCTCAAAGCGATGAATGAAGTCGTAGATGTCCGTCAAGATGTCGGTATCATTCGTGTCGCATCGAAAATTATCATACTGCTTTACAGTGATTTTACCCTTGTTTAACGCAGTTTTAGCGCCTACACAAGGGTAATCGGCTTGGTTGATAAACGCTGATACTTTTTGCTCTAGATCAGGTTTTAAAATAGACATACTCACTCCTTGATTAGTCTTCCCACGCTTTTTAAGCAGATTGCTTAATCAACGCTGTATCATGCTCTTGTGAAGAAACTTCGTTTTCAGAGGACGTTTTTTCGCGCTTTGGCAATTGCAGAACATGAATACCAGCGGTTTCAAAATCTTCATTAATATAACCGGCTTCTGCGTATGCATTTAGCACATTGATACAAGGGTTAACGCCCCATTTAGCGTGGTAACGCTCGGCGTTTCTGACAAAATCTAGAAGGTGATTAATAGGGCAGCGGTAATTTGGGCGCTCTGGCGCAAAAGTCTGCAATTCGATTTGGTTTAATGAAAAACCCAATGAACGGCAATTGGTAAAAAAGTCTTCGTCGTTTAGTCCGAAGCCGTCGTAACCTTCATCGAAACCGCCGGTTTTCTTAAAATCTGTCTTGCTAATAAAAAACACTGTAGAACAAATGCTATCGTCACTAAACTTTCCATGATCATCTTCCTGTTGTCTTGACGGAATTTCGTTATTATCTTCGTCTGGTAATTCTTGGCTTTTAATTTGGCATAATGTGTCGTGGGGAAGGACCCATTGTGACTCTGGAACGAATGTCACTTTGGTAAATACCACTGAACCTGGACACCATGCATTCAATCCTTTAGCGATAAAGTTTTTATCTACAATGGCATCAACATTTAGGTAAGCTAAAAGGTTACTTTTGGCTTCTTGTAAACCGCGATTTCGTGCTCTAGCAATCGGTAATGCGCCATTAGCCACAAACTTATGCACGATATTAAACTTCTCACTTTTCGCTAGTGAAAGCGTTGAAGGAGAACACATCCAAACGATGACAAGTTCATCGGGAAGTGGGTTACACGACTCAAGCTGTTCTATGAGTCTGCAGAGTTTTTCTGTACGACTTTTTACTATCGTGACAACGCTGACGGGTGAATGCATGTAAACCTCCTAATTTCCCTTTGGTGAGTATTTGATAACCTAACTTCAGTGGTTGTTACCAAACGTCGCACTTACTGTCTTATCTGTAATGCCTACTTGCAGGTAACTTAGCAATTATTAGACCTTAGTCTAATATATTGAAAAGTTTGGAGATTATTTATTTTAGTGTTGCGTGCCAGTGCTTAGGCTTGCAAAGAATTCACTCAGTGTGAATCTATTTCATAGTGTGAGAATGGGGCCAACGCCCCATTTGGGAAAGGGTTTGGTGATCACTGAGAGGGAGTGTTAGCTGCATTAACATTGTTGGTTTTCACAGTGCCTAATTGGTCTATAGTTATCTGGTGTGTAGTTACCTGGTCTGTTTTAACTTCAATCTCAATTTCATCTGGTACTGTTTGTAAATATTCGATGGGCTCACTTCGAACACACAAGGTCTTTAAATTAAAAACTTGGCAGCTGCCTTTATAACGCTGCGTTTTGGCTACAAGGTAACTACATGCCTCGCCCTTAGTTTTTGTTTCGCAGGCTTCAAATGCTTCGTTGTGAATATGACCGCTATGAGCTAAAACTGTCGTCGAGCATGCCATTGCTAGTAAGGTTACCAATGAGAATAAAGGTAATGTACCGGCTAGTGACTTGCCTAATTTTACACGTATAGACGTCATTAATTTACCTCTATACTGCCTTGGGCACCTTGATAGCAGCCTATAAACATATTTTCGGCGGCACTCGCTGCATGGTAATGGTAGCCTCTTGTATCGTCTTCATGGCCTCTACACTCATCAAGATCATAGTCTTCTTCTCCATTGGCATTTAACATGCCGTAGATGCCGAAGCCATCAAGGGCATATCCCATGAGATTGGCATGATCATCAATACTGGTTACCACTTCGCTACAGCCTAATGATGCGTGATAATGATAGCCTTCAGCGGGGTTCACGTGGCCACCACAATCGTCAAACGCTGCAATGGTGTTCGCGGCTAATATTTGAGAGACGGGGGCAGGGCCTGCTATCACTACACCGTTTAATGAAACGCCCAAGTCAGCACCAATAGATTCGGGGTTTGATAGAGGGACTGGCGTGACTGGAATTAAAATGGTTTGTTGCATACCACCGTCATAATAGCTAATTGAGCACTCTACACAGTGATTTTGATATTCTTCGGCTACGTTGGGACGGGCTGCCGCTTCACAGGCTACCTGAGTATCTGTAACGAAAATTTCGCCAGTATCTTCATCGTATAATTCCCAGTCATCGCCATAAAGGGTTTTTACGTCCACAAAGAATTGCCCTTCCAGCTGATATACCTCGCCACTTCCGTCAAACCATATACCGCCTTGGGTGGCATCGTCAGTAATGGTGGACGGGCAGAAAGGTCCTATGTCTGTATTTGCAGGAGCACCGTTGATAACAACCTTGTAGCAATCGGTGGTGGTTCCATCTGTAAGCGTACAAGAGGTAGTGGTAATCGTTTCGGCCAAACCCGCAGCTAGAAAGTAGTCAGGGTTTGGACCAACAATGCTACTGTCTGTGTCGCTATCGCTATCTGAACCAGAGGACGTATCACTATCCTGTGTCGAGGAAGTGCTGTCGGAATTATCGCTATCAGAGCATGCTGATATGCCCAGTAGCACGAGCATGAGTAGTGCGTAGAATGACGTCTTCATATGTGGCCTCAGAACTGTTTTTTAGATTTGAATGTCTATTGAAATACCAATTCCAAGACTATCGCTAAAATGTGCAGTTTCTGTGCAGGTTCGAAGGGGCTTTAATGAAGATGTATCACAGGCTACTGTACTTTGTAGCCAATGCCATATACCGCATGAATAGGGCTGATGTGTTCTGCCGTCGCTAATTTGTGGCGAAGGTTTTTCATATGGCTGTCGATGGTGCGGTTACTTACCACTCTGCCATCTTCATAGCCAAGCTCCATAAGCTGGTCGCGGGAATAGACTACGCCAGGTTTTGTCATCATTGTTTTCAATAACCGGAATTCTACCGGTGTAAGCTCAATAATGTTGCCATCCACAGCACATTCAAACCGAGACATATCCAATTCGATATGGCGGAAAGTGAGCTTTTCTGATGACAACTCAGTTTGGGTTTGTTGCGTGGTTCGCCGCAATACCGCTTGTATCCGTGCTACGACTTCACGTGCTGAAAAAGGTTTACAAACGTAGTCATCAGCACCTGCTTCTAAACCAATAAGTCGGTCTATTTCATCGACTCGGGCGGTCAACATGATAATGGGTACCATAGAAAAACTACGTAGCGATTTGCAAATGGTGAGTCCGTCCACACCGGGCAGCATTCTATCTAAAATAATGGCCGACGGAGCTTCCTTTTTTACCGTATCAACCACGTGTGTGCCTTCATTTAATACGGTAGATGTGAATCCTTCCAAGGCAAGAAATTCAACTAAAATTTGCGCAATTTTATCTTCATCTTCAACAATGAGTACATGTTTGTGCGGTGTCATTAGTTATTATCCGTAGTGAAATATTTGGGCAATTCTGCCGTAATTTTAACGCCGCCGAGCGACGAAACTGACGCGCTAATTTTGCCACCATGGGCCTCAATAATTTGTTTACTAATTGATAAGCCTAGGCCAGCACCTTGTGTTCGACGCCTACGTGAGGCATCTTCTCTAAACAAAGGTTCAAATAATGCCGCTGCATTTTCTTTTGCAATGCTTGGCGCTGAGTCTTGAACAATAATAACGATAAATGAAGGTTGATCTGAAACCACCAACTCCACGGTACCTGGCGCATCAGTATACTCACATGCGTTAACCAGCAGGTTAAGCATAAGCTGTTTCAAGCGTTGGTGGTCGGCGTTAATGGTGATGTTGGGTGGGCAGGAACAAGTGAAGGTAAGCCCTTTTGTATCAAAAATATGCGCAAGGCTTTCGCTTTGTTGCACGATTACTTGGCTCAAATTCACTGACGAGAAATGATAAGAAAGCCCGCCAATATCAGACAGTGATAATTGGTATAAATCTTCAACCAATAAAGACAAGCGTGTGACCTCTTGGTCAAACGAGGCCAGTTGTTTTTGATCAAGTGGTCGAATCCCTGCTTTTATCAATTCAATTTCGCCCGATAAAATGGTGAGAGGCGTACGGAGTTCGTGAGAGATATCAGCTAGCCATTGACTTTTAGTATTTTTGTGCGCTCCAAGGGTATTTCCCAATGTATTTATGTGCCGCATCAGCTCGCCAAATTCATCAGGACGGTTTTCTGGCAAGTTGGTTTTATACTGGTGTGCAGTTAGGCCTTTAACGCTTTGTAATATTGCCTTAAAAGGGCTTAGCATGCGCGGCGTAACGCCTAATGCCAGTATAAGCGAGGCAATAAGCGACAATAGGCCTATAAAGATAATGGCTTGCAGCTGTTGTTCAGAAAAAGCGCGAGCCACATCAGAATCAGGTGTCTTAGGCGGGTAACTGGTAAGCCGACCTATGATCTGGCCGTTAAAGTCGAGTTTCACGCTTACTTCATTTCGTTCGTTTTCGTCTTCATAGGACGCTTGCCCAGATACGACGTCCCCAGACGGATTAGTGAGTAATGTAGGAGGGCCGGCAGATACATCTTCAATTTGATGTCTAGGGGGAGGGAAGCCACCAGGTCGAGGTCGCATTCCAGGGCGTCGATGGGGCATGCCAGTAGGCGCTACACTCTCTATTTGAATGTTGTCCCAACTGTTATTATTGCTGCTGTATTCTGCAATAAGTACGCGACTCAAACTCCTCAGGCGCTCTCGCTCCTGATTTTGAATAAATTCATTAAAGCCTTGCTCGAAGCTCCAACGTGCGAGTGCTAACGAAAGCGACAATGATACACAGGTAAAGCCAACAAGAATAACAAGAAGTTTATGGGATAGTTTCATTGTACTGAGTATATCTATGCTATTGCCATGCTAGCAATTGTTTCTGCTTTTATTCCCTCACTTCTACATGCTTCTTACACAGAATCTGCACATTTAGCGTGTATGCTGGATGTGAATTAGTTAATCTTCTTAGGAAAAGTCATGAAATTGTTAAAGCTTGTATTCGTTGCCACTCTTCTCACTGGAAGTTTAAACACATTTGCTCAACAGGGTCGTCCGAATGGTCCGCCACCTGAAGCTATTGAAGCGTGTGAAAATAAATCTGAGGGAGATACGGTCTCTTTCGAAACCCGCCGCGGTGACAGCGTGGAAGGTACCTGTGAAATGGTTGAGGAGCAACTGGTAGCGGTTCCTGAAAATCTTCGCGAACAGCGCTAATTCCCCGCTCTATTATTCCCATACCCATCCAAAAACGTAAACTGGCAGTGTAAAAATACACCGTCAGTTTCTGCTTTGTTATTACAGAACGCTCTAACAAAAAAATACCGAATATGGCATACTCGTCAATTATTAAGCTATGAATTTTTAGTGCGCCCCGTTATTTGTTTTTTTCACAGCGCATTGGCTTAAAATACTTTATTGGAGGCCTAGTATGCAGTACAGTGACGAGCGCCTTAACGAGCTAATAAACGCCCGAAATTCAGAGGTTCCAGACGTATTTAGCATCCAGTGTGATGGTATTGAACTTTATGTTCACGTTAGCCCTTACGTATGGATCCGCCCTTGGGAAGGACGTGACCATACGGCGTTTTCTGTTGGGCTAGCGCCAGGATGCCCGAATGCATGTCGGTTGTTCGGTAAAATTGATGTGCCTTATTTGCATATTTCGCTAGAGATCCTTAAGCAAGCTGCGGCCAAGCGCGTGACTGAAGTAGGAATATCGTTTTTAACGAAACGAGGTGCAGGGGTGAAAAGCTTTGCCATTCACCCAAGAGGCGGTTTGACATCAGTAGATGAAAGCCGTGCTTATCAAGATGCTTACGTAAATGGCTACCGCTTTGTAGTGCATGTTTATCAGCTACGGAGTGGAGGGCTTGGAAAGCGCTTTGCTGAATGGTTCTTTTTCGGTGAGCCAGACCCGTCTGTAATTTTGGCAAAAATACGTCGTCAGCAAGATAACCTTGCAGACTCAATGCATTTTGAAATATGTCAATTGTCTACGGAACTTCCTAAGTCGGCGTAAATCTTAATTAGTATAATAAACTATGGTTCACTTGTGAGCGTAATTACATCTATATAAAGTGAGTAAAAATCAAGTGGAGAGAGTTGTGAACTCTGAATCGGTAGTTGAACTTCGCAACTATGAAAAAAGCCAGTTAAAACAGGTTAGTGTTATTTCGGGTATTTCACCTAATGCCATGCGAAGGGTATTTGGTGGGTGGATATTATTTGCTGCATTAGTAGGAATAATTGTTTCTGTTGCACCGGATTTAGATAGTCAATTTATTGGTTTAACCCTATTTGTTTTAGTGGCCTTCACAGTCGTAATGTTCTGGCAAAGCCGAATCTCTGAAGGTTGGCCAGCCATTATTTGCGATGATGAATATATCGGTGTGGTAAGAGATCCTGTTCTGCGTGAATATGTGTGTGTTAAAAAAAGCATAATTACCGATGCACAACCTTCATTGATTAAACCCAACAAAAAAGCGGTTGAAATGAGTTTGGATACTAGCGCACTTAGCGAAACCGATACCGCTATTTTGAAACAAGCAGTGTGGCCGCGAGAAGACAAACTTATTGGTCTTGCCCACTTTAAGCGTCGTGAAGAAGCATGCGAAAGCGTAATGTGGTGCGTAAATCACAATACGAAAGCAGTTAGGTCAGTTCCAATACGCCGTGTGCCTACCTAGTTGTAAGCCTTTTCAATATTAAGCCGCTTTATAGCGGCTTTTTACTTTCTGCATTCAGGCTTTTGGCTTTAGCTTCAATCGCGTTAGCAGCGGGTAGTGATCTGAGCCAATATCAGGCAATTTCCTAATGTCTTCCAGCATAAAGTGACTCGAATGAAACACATGGTCCAATGGCCATTTAACTAGCGGGTAGTGGGCGTGAAAAGTATTAAAAAAAGCACGTCCGATTCTTGGGTCAAGCATACCGCTTATTTTCTTAAATTTTCTGGTAGTAGGCGACCATGCTACATCGTTCAAGTCCCCAGCTACTATTATAGGCCCGTCCTTTTTAGCTATTTCATGGCCTACCATAGTGAGTTCGACATCTCTGGGCCTAGCCGTTTTGTTCTCTGTGGGGCTGGGTGGCTTCGGATGAAGAAAGTAAAGTGTCACATCTTGTCCGTCCATATCAATGGTAACAAGCATGGAGGGCACGTCATCTTCTACTAAGTAGTTGAGTTTGGCGGTTTTCAATGGGTATTTACTGTAAAGGTGCATACCATACAAATTTTCCAAAGGGCAATGCTGCTGGTGAGGATGAGTTTCGTTTAACGCAGATAGGGCTATTTCCCAGCGCTTGTTAGATTCAAGAGTAACGACGAAGTCTGGATTGGTGTCACGTACATGCTTTAATAACTTTTCGTAATCTTCATTGGGCATAAAGACATTGCTCGATAGGATACTAATGCTCTCACCCGCATCTTGAGAAGATGCCTTAACCACTTCCTTTTTGTAAAACAAAGTATAAGGCATTATCCAAATAGCTTGGTAAATCGCGCAGGCCATTAAACTAATATAAAGGAATGCGGTAATAAGCGTGTTGAATCCAGAGAGCTCCGATGGATACATAACGCCTCGGGCAATTATTACTATCACCATTAAACCTAGTAATTGAAGCCGTGGAAATTCCCATACCCTCACTAGCCAATGTTTCGACGGTAGTGATGGCGCTAATGTGACAGCAATAAGAAATATCGCCATGGTGTTCAGTAAAATATTCATTGTCGTTCCTGACTAAGTTGTTTTTTGCTTTGCTGTCTTGCTTGCGAACTCTTTAAACAAGACAAACTCGGCTATTGCTCGATTAATAATAAGTATATTGGTTAACGAATATTCAATTTTCGTTCCGGTTGAGCAAGATGTAAGTAAAAAATGCGCATAGGTCGAAAAGTTTGCAGAGATGTTAACAAGTGATAATTAAAGTGAAAGTGAAGTAAATTGTTATAAATCAGTCGGTTGCTGCGTTGGCTCGAGTTTCGCATTAGCTATTGGGAGTTTCAACAAAGGAGAACTGTTATGAAACGTACATTACTTTCTATACTTGTAGCGACCTCGATGACAACTGCAGCTTTTGCTGGTGACATGGAGACAGATAACAAATGGGAAAAAGGCGCTAAGGATGCGTGGATAGACGGCAAAGCCGAAGCAACACTACTATTCAACGGCAACCTTGATTCATTCGATATCAATACAGACGTAAACAACGGTAACGTTGTTCTGACAGGTAAGGTAGATCATTCAGTTGATAAGAAATTAGCAGAAGAGTTAGTTTCAAATATCGACGGTGTTATGTCAGTAGACAACCAGCTTTCTATTATTGAAGAGAAAGACATGGATAAAATGGCAAGCGACATGTCGGATGACGCTGAATCAGAATATGATGAGCAAACGGGCACGCTTACTGATGCCAAAATTGCTACTGTTATTAAAACTCGCCTATTAATGGATAGCGACATCTCTGGTTTCGATATTGATGTAGATGTTGAAGCCGGTAACGTTACACTAACGGGTAACGTAGACTCAGACGCCGAGCGTCAACTTGCTGTCGAAATAGCGAAAAATGCTTCAGATGTAAAAAATGTTGAAGATAATTTGCAAGTTATTACTGAAACAGCCATGAAACACTAAGCAGTTATTAGTAAGATGAAAGGGGCCAATCGGCCCCTTTTTTAATGTCTATCAAACCCTAGAATTCCATAATAACGCGATATATCGAGTAGTAAAGTGACATTTGCGCTTATTTCAACATGCCGTTTTTTCGCAGCAACATGTAGTATTTTCCCATCCAGTTTACAACTTTTGTCTTACAACCTTTGACGAATTTTCTTTCTAACCCTTGATGCGTATACTCTTCGCGGTAATCAGGTAGCGTTAAGAAATTTGGAACACAATGTGCAATACAAGTTGTAATTAAGTGTTTAAGTTACAACGTGCAGTAGTCATTTAGAACCAACGCGTTCTTACATGGATAATAGCAAGTTAGTATAAAAGGAAGTGAATGATGAAAGTATTAAATTGGTTAGTTTCAGGTGTGTTGATTTCACTGCTTATTGTGCTTGCAGGCGTGTTAACAAACAACATGGCTTATGTGGGTAAAGCGAACGCAGATGATTCAGACAAATCCCACCATGCCTCTATCGTAAAAGTAGAACGCATACTTGCTCAGACCGAGTTCGATGTATCTCAGAAGCGAGATTTATTACGTAAAACACGTATTGAGTTTTACCTTGCAGAAGCAAAGCAGGCGGACTTACGTAATTGGACATTTAAGCGTGATGATTTAATCGACCGCGCAAAGAACATTTTAGTCCATCACCAAACACAGTTTACTTCAACAACTACAGAGTTTGCGAGCATCTAAGCTCGCCAACTCTGCTTCATTTAATCTAGTATTAGTAAGTGGTTTAAAGCCCGCGTTGGGTTTCCAGATAAGTAGCAAAGCTGCCAAGCCAGTGACTTCCCATATAATGCATATCGTTTATCACAGCATCGACTCCCGCTACCTTATGTGATTGTGCTGCACTGTTAATTGCTGCAACACGCTTATCGTCTGACGGCAATGCAGAGGCAATACCTTCAAGCATCCATGCACGACTTAAATTTAAACCATCTAGATGCGCAAGTTTACCATCACTTTTATCCACTACAGTGGCTACGTTTATCCATGAACCATCGCCATCAATAGGAATGCTGGGTAAAAAAGCAGACAGCCATTTTGCATAACGCTCGCTTGAATATACTCGGCGCATCAAGTCAGCTTCTGCAACACACGGTGATAAGAAGTCCTGGCCTGATGGTTCGTAAGCTAGCGGGCAATTCACGTCATTGGCATATAACTTTGTGATGGTTTTGGTAAGCAAATTTTCAAATGCAACATCGCCAGCCGTGCGGCTCCAATCTAACATAAGCCCGAATGCAAACGCGGTTTGACTATGTTCGCCCACTCGAATAGGAAATGAAAGCTTAGGGAGCCAATCTGTTACGTTGGCGACGATTTTTTGCTCAAGTGTCAGTAGGGTGGTTAGCCACCGTTTAGCTTCGGGTGAATTCCACTCACGTAATTCACTGGTTAGTTGTAAAAACCAAGCAAGCCCATAGGGACGTTCAAAGCTTGTACCTGTACCCTCACGGTTAAAGTAAGCGACTTCACCAGCGATATTCTCTTCGGTAAAACTGATGTCGAGGTGTTTTATAATGTCCGGGTAGTGAGGCGTTTCTGGATATTGGCTCGCAATGCGGGTTAATAACCAATGCCCATGTACAGATGAGTGCCAATCAAAGCAGCCGTAAAACGCGGGATACAGCTGTTTAGGCGGCTTAACATGTTCGGCCCCTGTCATCATGTGTTTAATGATGTTTGGGTATTCTTTATGAACACAGGCTAATGCGAGTTGGGCGAAGCGGTTTGCTAACGTTAAGTCACTCGATGAGGCCTTTGTGTCGGCAGTGTTCGCCATCAGTGATGGTGAAACTAGGGTGAGAACGAGTATAAGCTTAGGGAGCAAAGTCAATTTCATAAAATAAATGCCAATGTGTTTTTAAGAATGAAAGTGCCAAGTTTTTTTCAAGGGTAAAAATAACTCGGCGGCAAATAATAAGGCTAGTCTTTAAGACGGTTATAAAGGCTTTGGTAATGACGCGATATACGCCTCAACAACGGCTTTGACGAACACTTGGCAAGCCTCTGCCGTGTTAGGGTTATACTCGCCATGATTGGTAATGTTGTTTGATAGAATACGAATGCCAAGAAAAGGTACGCCATAAGCATGGGCAATTTGCGCTGCTGATGCTGATTCCATTTCCTCTACGCTGGTACCTAGGTTTTTGTGAAGCCATGCAATGCGGTCAATTTCGTTATTCCAAAAATTACCGCTGCCGATGGTGCCTTTCACAACGTTTCCACTTTTGTGTTCCTTGCTTAATGACATCGCGAGCTTAAGTAAGGTTTCGTCACCGGCATAAAAGCGAATCTTTTCAGCATCTGACGCACTATCACCTTCACCCGCACTGCCTTCTGACGCCATTAAGTCCATTGGGATCCACGTAAGAGGACGAGAGCCTTCGCCCGCTTCTAGCTTAGGGGTTTTGAAATTACTCGCGTTTACGCTTTTTTCGCCCAATACGATATCACCAACGTTTAGCTTAGGATCGTGCCCACCGGATGTACCCTGATTAATAATGATTCTTGGTTGGTAGCGACTTATACCTATAGCCGTTGCCGCAGCAGTGTTCTCTAAGCCTTTTCCTGTTTTGGCGACCACGATAGGGTGCCCGTTTAACGTCCCCAAATAGAAGGTGGCGTTACCTGAATGTTCAATACGAACGTCGGTTAAAAGTGATGCGAAGTACTCTGCTTCAATTGGCATGGGTCCTTGAATCATGATTGGCGCTAATGGCGTTTCAGAAGCGGCTACTATTACACTTTTCATGGATGATTCAGCCATGCTGTTAAAGCAAAGTAGCGCAAAAAGCGCGGAAAAAAGAGGAGCGGTTATTTTCATTATTATTCCGTTGAAGTAAGCGTGGTAAGTAAAACTACAAGTGAAAGACACCTTTCATTTCTACCAGTTTGGTATGTGAATTACAATGTGTATAGGCAGTAGGTGCCCGTGATACAGAACGTTGAATACGCATAAAAAAGGCAGCCATTGGCTGCCTTTAAAAAGTATTAAGTAGGAGTAACGGTTATTCTACTTCAACAATTTTAAGCGTATTGGTTGCACCAATTTTTTCCATTTCATCACCGTATGTCAAAATGATGTTGTCGCCGCTTTGCACTAAACCTTTGGCTTTAAGTGCTGCAACGACATCATATTTTAATTGACCAGGTTCGCTTTTCGATGAATCGAAATAAACAGGCTTAACACCGCGGAATAAGGCCATAGTGTTTAATGTACCTTCATGGCGAGACATCGCAATGATAGGCAGCGAGGTAGTAATACGCGACATTAACTTAGGCGTGTTACCGCTTTCAGTTAACCCTACAATAGCTTTAACGCTGGGTAGGTGGTTTGCTGCGTATACTGCTGACAACGCAATTGATTCGCTAGTAGATGAGAAAAGCTCATCCATGCGGTGCTTAGAAATTTTAACGCTAGGGTGCGTCTCGGCACCTTCACAAACGCGCGCCATCGCTTGAACAGTTTCAATCGGGAAGCTACCTGCTGCAGTTTCAGCTGAAAGCATAACCGCGTCTGTACCATCTAGTACCGCATTGGCAACGTCCATAACCTCTGCGCGCGTAGGCATAGGGCTATCAATCATCGATTCCATCATTTGCGTTGCTGTAATAACAATTTTGTTAAGCTGGCGTGAACGGGCAATAAGCTTTTTCTGAACACCCACTAGCTCGGCGTCACCAATTTCAACACCTAGGTCACCACGCGCAACCATCACCGCATCTGATGCACTGATAATGTCTGTGATAGCTTCATCAGTGGCTACTGTTTCAGCACGCTCTACTTTAGCGCAGATTTTTGCATAACAGCCTGCTTCTTCAGCTAGCTTTCTTGCGTAATTAAGATCTTCACCACTACGAGGGAATGAAACCGCAAGGTAATCAACGCCAATTTCAGCAGCCGTGATAATGTCTTTCTTATCTTTTTCAGTAAGGGCTTCAGCTGACAAACCACCGCCTTGACGGTTAATGCCTTTATTGTTTGATAATTTGCCACCAACAGTTACTTCTGTTAGTACTTTACGACCTTCTACGCCGGTGACTTTAAGTTGAATACGACCGTCATCAAGTAACAAAATATCGCCAGCACTTACGTCATCAGGTAGTGCTTTATAGTCGATGCCAACTTGCTTGGCATCGCCCGCATCGCGGTCTAGTTCAGCATCAAGTGTAAAGCTATCGCCAATAGACAACTTAACCGCGCCTTCAGCAAAACGAGCAACACGAATTTTTGGCCCTTGCAAATCGCCTAAAATGGCAACGTATTTACCTAAGTTTTTAGCCGCTTCTCTTACGCGTTTCGCACGCTCGATATGATCTTCCGCCTGGCCGTGTGAAAAGTTCATACGAACCGTGTTCGCACCGGCGGCAATTAGTTCTTGAATTTTTTCGAGTGAATCAGTGGCAGGGCCAAGCGTTGCAAGAATTTTCGTTCTTCTGGTCATTAGGAGTCCGTCGCAATTTTTAAGTGATGTAGCACAAGTAGATATATGGCTAGCCTGCGTATTTTGTACAAAGGTTAACCTGTAATCGCTTTACGTAATTTTATTACAGAATAGTAGATGAATCTGACATAAATGTGAATGAAAGATGAAGAAATGGGAACTGAGCCGACCAGTTGCGTCATTCATCTCAATAATAGAGTGTTAATGCCATCCACTGCCTTTTCTGTATTTTAAATAATCAATAGTTAAGCTTGTTTCCACTTAACTAGGGTAGCAGGTATGGCGAAAAAATGTGGTTAATTACCGAAGAGAGTAGGGAGCGGGGCATTTACCGAAGTATTACAAGTATAGCGAACCCGAGTTAGGCACCAATGCACGTATTGGTAGGCTAACTCGAATGCGTGAAGCAGCAGTACTTATTCGTTGCGCTTTTCGTAGCGAGAACCGCGCAAGGTATCTTTCACCCGCTTTAAATTCTCTCTAAACTTATTACCGCGTCGTAACGTGAACCCTGTAGCAAGCACGTCTATGAGCGTAAGTTGCGCAATACGTGATGCCATTGGCATATACATATCAGTATCTTCCGGCACCTCAAGCGACAATACATACGTACATTCATGTGACAATGGGCTGTCGGCTGACGTTATACCAACCACCGTTGCATCGTTCATGCGGGCAATCTGTGCAATCTCTACCAAGCTTTTGGTTCGGCCGGTATGTGAGATAAGCACCACAACATCGCCAGTAGAACAATTCATGCAGCTCATGCGCTGCATCAAAATGTCTTCAAAGTAGACCACTGGCACATTGAAACGGAAAAATTTGTTTAGTGCATCGTGTGCCACAGAGGCTGATGCGCCAAGTCCAAAAAACGATATCTTTTGTGCTTGAGTTAACAAATCTACAACGCGATTAACCACTTGCACGTCTACAGACTGTCGCGCAACTTCAAGAGAAGCCATGGTCGATTCGAAGATTTTGTTGGTATAATCTTCTGGCCCATCGTTTTCATCAACATGACGGTTTACGTACGGCGTTCCATTTGCGAGACTTTGTGCTAAATGAAGTTTAAAGTCTGGAAAGCCTTTCGTATCTAAACGTCGACAAAAGCGGTTAACTGTCGGTTCACTAACATCCGACATTTTGGCCAAGGTTGCTATACTCGAGTGAATAGCTGTTTGCGGATTCGCAAGGATCACATCAGCCACTTTTCGTTCTGATTTGCTGAATGACGCTTTATTTTGTGTAATTTTTTCTAAAATATTCATACAGAAAGCAATTAGTAAGGGAAAATTGATGTAGGTTACCCGACTCATAGTACCCAATGTGACGGAAGTGACAAGAAAAATGTAATTTTTTGACATTTTTTATCATTTCTGGGGAACAAAAGGGGCCAAGTTAGGGTACTAACCCGTTAATATATAGAAATGAGATTCAATAGTTTCCAAAAGTTGTAATTTTACTACATTTGGTGTTAACTATATGCTAATAACACGTGGATGGCGTTAGAAGGTACGTCTACCTCACGTTAGTTTCACACATACATTTAAAAGGTCGACGAAAATGGTATTGGAAAATTCCTACGAACCCTGTGATTTCGTGCTCTTTGGCACATTGGGTGATCTTTCACGACGCAAATTACTGCCGTCATTATATCAGCTTGAAAAAGCAGAGCTTATCCACCCAGACACAACGATTGTTGGCGTAGCTCGCCACGAAATGGAATTAGAAGACTATATCGCTGAGGTGCATACAAACTTAGTTAAGTTTGGTGATAAAGAGCTTTGTGAGCAAACGTGGGAGCGCATGAAAGCGCGTCTTCATTATGCATGTGTCGATATGAAAGATATCGCTAGCTACTGCGTTTTAGAAGACCATGTTGACCCTGCTCGTACTATGGTGTGTTATTTAGCAACACCGCCTTCTATTTATGGCGATATCTGTCGTGGTTTACACGGCTGTAAAATCATCGACTCGAGTGTGCGTGTGGTACTTGAAAAGCCAATTGGCCATGACCTTGAGTCTTCAAAAGTAATTAATGAGCAAGTTGCCGAATACTTCGACGAGAAACAAATTTATCGTATCGATCATTACCTTGGTAAAGAAACGGTACTTAACCTTGTTGCACTTCGTTTTGCTAACTCTATCTTCGCGACCAACTGGGATCACAACTGTATTGACCATGTTCAAATTTCAGTTGCAGAATCGGTAGGTATTGAAGGCCGTTGGGGCTATTTCGACGACGCAGGTCAAATGCGTGATATGGTGCAAAACCATTTGCTTCAAATTTTAAGCTTAGTGGCCATGGAGCCACCTACAACACTGGATGCTGACAGCATTCGTGATGAAAAGCTTAAAGTACTTAAAGCACTGCGCCCGATTAATTCAACGAACATTAGCGATAGCACGGTTCGTGGACAGTACACAGCAGGTTTTGTTAAAGGTGAAGAAGTACCAGGCTACTTGGAAGAAGAGGGTGCTAACACTCAAAGTAGAACGGAAACCTTCATTGCTATTAAAGCAGAGATTGATAACTGGCGTTGGGCGGGTGTTCCGTTCTACCTTCGTACTGGCAAGCGTATGCCATCGAAAGTCAGTGAAGTGGTTATCTACTTTAAGCGTCAGCCACACAATTTGTTTGGCGATAGCTTTAAAAACTTGCCACCTAACAAACTGGTAATTCGACTTCAGCCTGATGAAGGTGTTGAAATTACCGTAATGAACAAAGTGCCTGGCTTAACCAGCTCTGGCTCTATGGATTTACAAAAATCAAAATTGAACTTGAGCTTCTCTGAAGCCTTTGCTGACGATCGTATTCCTGATGCCTATGAAAAGCTGCTTCTTGAAGTCATGCTAGGCAATCAAGCGCTGTTCGTTCGCCGTGATGAAATTGAACAAGCCTGGACATGGGTTGATTCAATTTTAGAAGCATGGAAATCGTCTAATGAACCACCAGAGCCTTATCAGGCAGGTACGTGGGGACCGGTAGATTCAATTGGCCTTTTGGCACGCGCGAATCGCAGTTGGTACGAAAGCAAAACGGTAAAGAAGAAGAAATAATATGGCTTTAACAACTCTTTCATTCGATACACCCGATGCGCTCACCTCAGCCTTTGCTGAAGACTTGGTGAGCATTCTTAAAACTGGCATTAAAACTCGCGGGCGTGCTTCGCTTGTGGTGAGTGGCGGCAGAACGCCTCTTGCGCTGTTTAAGCAGTTGAGCGAAACCGACATAGAGTGGGACAAGGTAGATATAACCCTTGCTGATGAACGTTGGGTGGAAGAAGGTCATGAAGCCAGTAACACCAGTTTAGTAAAAGCGAACCTTATTCAAAATAAAGCCAGTGCAGCACATTTCGTTGAATTAAAAAGCGACGTTGCTGATGCTAGCGAAGGCGTAAATGCTGCTGAAAAAGCGATTGCAAGTATGTCCCAGCCTTTTGATGCGCTAATTTTAGGCATGGGTGAAGACGGTCATACCGCATCACTATTCCCCTGTTCTGAACAAGTCAATGATGGCTTGAGCATGAACAGTGGCCGCACATGTATTGCTGTACAACCTACAACTGCACCCCATCAACGTATTTCACTTACGTTGCCGGCGTTGCTAAACAGTCGACATATTTTTCTGCATTTAACCGGTGATAAGAAAAAGCAGGTTCTGCTTGATGCACTGGATAATGCTACCGAAGCGCAAAAGCCCATCACGGCCGTGGTAAACAGAGCCCCGGTAACCTTGATGTGGGCGCCATAGGAGACAATGATGGATTCAAGAATTGCAGAAGTTACGCAGCGTATTATAGAGCGTAGCAAAGACAGCCGTAAGGCATACTTAGAAAAAATTGAACACGCACGCCGCCAAGGTCCTCACCGCGGTGTGCTTTCGTGCGGAAACCTAGCTCATGGTTTCGCGGCTTGTGGAACAGAAGATAAATCTGATCTGCGCTCGATGACAAAAGCAAACGTGGCGATTGTATCTGCTTACAACGACATGCTTTCAGCGCATCAGCCATACGAAACGTATCCTGCGATTATTCGCGATGCAGTAAAAAGTGTAGGCAGTGTGGCTCAGTTTGCTGGCGGTGTTCCCGCTATGTGTGACGGTGTGACTCAAGGTCAAACCGGTATGGATTTGAGCTTAATGAGCCGCGACAATATTGCCCAAGGTGCTGCTATTGCGCTTTCGCATAATATGTTCGACTCAACCCTCATGCTAGGTATTTGCGATAAAATCGTACCTGGATTATTAATGGGTGCGTTAAGCTTTGGTCACTTGCCAACAGTATTTGTGCCAGCTGGTCCTATGCCTTCTGGCTTACCGAATAAAGAGAAAGCGCGTGTTCGCCAAGAATATGCAGAAGGTAAAGTAGGGCGTGATGCGCTACTTGAAGCTGAATCTCAGTCTTATCACTCTGCTGGTACATGTACTTTCTACGGTACAGCAAACTCTAATCAGCTAGTGGTAGAGATGATGGGCCTTCATTTACCTGGCTCTTCGTTTGTAAACCCAGGTACAGAGCTTCGTGATGCCCTAACGAAAGCGGCCTCTATTCAAGCAACACGTATTACTGACTTGGGCGATACGTACCGTCCAATCGGTCATATTGTTGACGCAAAAGCCATTGTGAATGGTTTAGTAGGCTTGCTAGCAACAGGTGGTTCCACAAACCACACCATGCACTTAATTGCTGTTGCACGTTCAGCCGGTTACATCATTAACTGGAATGATTTCTCAGATATTTCTAATGCTGTGCCTTTACTTACTCGTATTTACCCTAACGGTTCTGCCGACATTAACCATTTTGTAGCGGCTGGCGGTATGTCATTGCTTATCAAGCAATTGCTAGATGCTGGGTTGTTGCATAACGACGTTAATACTATTTGTGGTGAAGGACTAGACTTCTATACCAAAGAGCCAATGTTGAAAGACGGTGAGCTTGAATGGCGTGACGGTCCTACCGAGTCTTTAGACAAAGAAGTGCTCGCCACAGTAGAAACGCCGTTTAAACCAGATGGTGGTTTAAGTGTGCTGGAAGGTAATCTTGGTCGCGGTGTAATTAAAACATCAGCGCTTCGCACTCCACATTGCACTATTAAAGCGCCAGCAGTGGTGTTTGAAGATCAGTTCGACTTAGACGCTGCATTTAAAGCGGGCGACTTAGACAAAGATTGCATTGTTGTCGTTCGTTTCCAAGGGCCTTCGGCTATTGGTATGCCAGAATTGCATCGTTTAACACCGCCTCTTGGCGTGTTACAAGACAAAGGCTTCAATGTGGCCTTGGTCACTGACGGACGTATGTCTGGTGCCTCAGGTAAAGTTCCAGCCGCAATCCATGTTACCCCAGAAGCCTATAAAGGCGGTTTGCTTGCAAAAGTAGAAGCGGGTGACTTGATTGAGCTTAATACAGAAACAGGCGCATTAACGTTGAACGTTGATGAAGCTACCCTTGAAGCCCGTGAAGCGAAACCTGCCGATATTGGTCACCACCATATTGGAATGGGCCGAGAAATGTTCGGCGGCATGCGTGCTATCCTTACCGGTGCTGAAGAAGGTGCATGCTCGTTGTTCTACAACCAGGAGCAGGCGCTATGAGCCAGAAGTTTGTGGCCGATGTAGGGGGCACTAACATTCGCGTAGCTCGGGTTACCGAAACAGGTGTAACCGATATAAAGAAATACATGTGTAATGATTTTGCCAGTATCGATTTGGCAATTTCACAGTATTTTGCTGAAATGCCTGAATACCAATTCACCGAAGGGTGTATTGGTATTGCTTGCCCGGTATTGGGCGACCAAGTAGTGATGACAAACCATAGCTGGGCGTTTTCGCAGAATGCGCTATGCTCGCAGTTAAAATTAGATTCATTATTTGTGATTAACGATTTTACCGCTGTGGCACATTCATTACCGGTTTTAAGTGATTCACAAGTGGTTCAAATTGGCGATGGTACGGCGAAAGCCGGTGGTAACATTGCGGTATTTGGCCCAGGTACAGGCTTGGGTGTAGAGCATATCACGATGACCTCTACAGGCTGGCAAACCCTAGACGGCGAGGGCGGTCATGTTGACTTCTCTCCTGTTGATGAAACTGATGTTGTGGTATGGCGTCACCTGCAAAAAAGCTTCGGCCGCGCTTCTGCTGAAGAAGTAATGTCTGGCAGGGGATTACATAATATTTATACCGCACTGGCACAAGATGCAGGTAAAGAAGCTACATTCGCTGAACCTGCTCAAATTACAGAAGCCGCATTAGCCGGTACCTGTGATATTTCAGCCGCTACCTTAACGCAGTTCTGCAGAATTATGGGCAGCTTTGCGGGTAATTTGGCGTTAAATATGGCCACAACAGGTGGTATTTTCATTGGCGGTGGTATAGCAAACCGTTTCCCTGAATTCATTCAAAATAGTGACTTTAGAGCCCGTTTCGAAGCGAAAGGGCAGATGAAGCACTATGTGAAAGATATTCCTACTTATTTGATAGCAGAGCCTGATCACGGCTTATTAGGTGCAGCTGCTTATCTTCAACAACATACTGCGAGCTGATTTATGACAAGTAAATGGAAATATTCGCCAGCTGATATCTTTGCTGCTGGCCCTGTTGTACCTGTATTGGTTATCAACGACGTGGAAAAGGCAGTTCCGCTAGCAAAAGCCCTTATGGCAGGTGGCATTAAAGTATTAGAAGTTACTCTTCGTACGCCTGCTGCTATCGACGTTATTAAGCGTATTGCTGATGAAGTGCCTGATTCTCTTATTGGTGCTGGCACAGTAACGAATGCACAGCAGCTTAAAGCGGTTATTGAAGCGGGCGCTAAATTTGCAATTAGCCCTGGTATGACAGCTGATTTGCTAAAAGCGGGTATGGAAGCAGAAATTCCACTTATCCCAGGTATTTCTTCAACGTCTGAACTGATGAAAGGGAAAGACGCGGGTTACACCCATATGAAATTCTTCCCAGCTGAAGCGTCTGGTGGTGTGAAAGCGATTAAAGCGATCAGTGGCCCGTTCCCTGAATTTACATTCTGCCCAACTGGCGGCATCAGCCCAGGTAACTACAATGATTACCTAGCCCTTAAAAATGTTGTTTGTGTTGGTGGTTCTTGGTTAGCGCCAGACGATGCGATTGAGTCAGGTGATTGGGATCGTATTACGCAACTTGCTAAAGAAGCCGTTGCGGGTGCCAACATCAGCTAATTAAAAAGCATTTAAAAAAAGCCCCGGTAATGGTGACTGATATGACGTCACTTATTATCGGGGCTTTTTTATTCAAGCCAATAAACGGGTCGTTAGCGTATTACTTTATTTAAGCCGTTAAACGGCTCGCTAGCGCAACACAGGCGTTATTATTTGTACCATAGCGTGAGACTCACTTGGCTGTAGCGTCTTGCCTTGGGTAATAGACGACTCTACACAAACCATATGTTTGTAGCCGAACGGATCCATATCAGAAATTGACGCAGCGCCTTGCCACGGGTTCCATACCACCAATGAATCATGACCTTTTGAGCCAACATCGGTGAAAGGGGTATCGTTTACTACAATAGACGCCTTATCAACCGCGCTCATATGAATACGGTCGGTTTCACCGGTAAAAGTATAAAGTTCAGGTGTGGGTTTTATCGCCCAGTCGTCCAGTTTATCTTTATAGTCGCCAGTTATACCTTCAAGACGAACGGCTTGAATATGATCAACATGGAAGTAACTGTGTAACGCGCAGTTGTAAGTAAATGGCACTACGCCTGTGTTTTCTGTTATTAACGATACGCTGAGAGTGTCACCTACAGTAATGGAAAGGGTAACCGCACAGTCATGTTCAAACCCTTCCGCACGAGTGAAGGAGGGGGCGAGCGTAATATGGGTGCCAGTTTCATCTTCACTTGATGAAGTTAATTGCCACACTTGTGTACGCAAAAAACCATGGGCAGGCAGCTCACCTTTCGCTTTACCATGGTCATCACTAAACCATGGCCAACATACAGGTATTCCACCACGAATGGGGCGTTCACCGTTAAGGTAGGCATGGGGGCTTACCCATAAGCGTTCTTGGCCATCTTTTTTTGGAATAAAAGATAAGACATGTCCGCCGAATAAACTGATTTTTGCTGAACCGAGGTGGTTATCTACCTCTAAAAACGTCAATCCGTTTGATTCGCTTACTTGCAATGATTTTGTTGACATAAATCCTCCATGAAGCAACGTGCTGATTGTACCGTTGTCGAGATTTCCACAAGGTCTCGCATTACCATTTAATAATGGCTTATTGTGCATTGAAAATAAAAAAGGTGCGAATAGTATTCGCACCTTTTTTCAGTCTATTAACAATGTACTCAATAACTGATCAACAAAGTCGCCGTTATTGATAAACCTGATTACTTAGAAATGTGAGCAACCAAGTCTAGAACTTTGTTTGAATAGCCCCATTCGTTGTCGTACCAAGAGATAACTTTTACGAATGTGTCGGTAAGTGCAATACCCGCTGTTGCATCAAAAATTGATGTATTGGCGTTGCCGATAAAGTCATTTGATACTACTGCGTCTTCAGTGTAGCTCATGATACCTTTCAGCTCGCCTTCAGATGCTTCTTTCATTGCCGCACAAATAGCGTCGTAGCTAGTTGGTGTTGCTAGGTTAACGGTAAGGTCAACCACTGAAACGTTTGGCGTTGGTACGCGGAAAGCCATACCTGTTAGCTTGCCGTTAAGTGCAGGAATAACTTTACCTACTGCTTTAGCAGCACCAGTTGACGATGGAATGATGTTTTGGCCAGCGCCACGACCACCGCGCCAGTCTTTCATAGAAGGACCGTCAACGGTTTTCTGAGTAGCTGTAGTCGCGTGAACTGTTGTCATTAGGCCGTCTACAATACCGAACTTATCGTTAAGTACTTTAGCTAGAGGCGCTAAACAGTTAGTGGTGCACGATGCGTTCGAAACAATAGTTTCACCCGCGTAGCTTTCATCGTTAACACCCATAACGAACATAGGGGTGTCGTCTTTAGAAGGTGCAGACATAACGACTTTCTTCGCACCAGCCTCAATGTGCTTAGCAGCAGTTTCTTTTGTTAAGAATAAGCCAGTTGATTCAACTACCACGTCCACATCTACTTCATTCCATTTAAGGTCTGCAGGATCTCTTTCAGAGGTGATGCGGATAGTTTTGCCATTTACAACTAAGGCGTTGTTGTCTACTGTAACTTCACCGTCGAATAAACCGTGCGTTGAGTCGTATTTTAATAAGTAGGCAATGTAATCTGTATCTAATAAGTCGTTAATAGCAACTACTTCGATGTCTTCACGGGCAGCAGCCGCACGCATTACTAAGCGACCAATGCGACCAAAACCGTTAATACCGATGCGAATTGTCATGACGTACCTCGATTATTTTTGAATATGAAAATAAATTACGTAAAGTATGGATCAAAATGCCATAATTGGCAAAACAAAAACGCTAAACTGTTGGAAAATTACGAACAACAGCTTATGCAATCGTATTCAGTTTTCATAGCGCGACTGTTTCTAGAATAATGTTAATATTTTGTACGTATAAGCAAATTTGCTTTGTGCAAATTAAGCGTGCCTCTCACAGGAATACAGGAACAAGTTACGATGACACAAGATCTTCTGCAACAACTGGTTGAAATGCGTGGAATAGAGACTCAATACGTCGACGCATGGGGCAAACCAGCAACCATCGCAGAGTCAAGTAAAGCCAAATTACTTAACGTGCTGGGTTATGACACCGCCAGTGAAGAAAAGATTCAATCGCAAATTATAGACGACATTAGCTCAGTTTGGTTATCTCCTCTGAACCCTGTTCAAGTGGTTCGTAGCGATGAGGCTATTGTTATCGTTGTGCGCCTACCTATAGAACTTGTAAACGATGAACATGTCATTACAGTTCACTGTGAAAACGGAAAAATTGAAAAGCATACGTTTACACCGGTAGACCAAGAAATGACGACGATGGCGCACATCGATGAGGTGGAGTTCCATGAATACGTGGTGTCTTTGCCACTTAACTTGCCGCTGGGTTATCACACCATGGCGTTAAGTGCTGACGATGATCAATTTGCAGAGTCTCGCATCATTGTTGCACCAAAAGCCTGCTTCACCCCAGAGCCTATTGCCGCGGGTAAAAAGATTTGGGGTTTGAGCGTGCAACTTTATTGTGTGCGCAGTGAAAAAAACTGGGGAATAGGGGACTTCACCGACCTTGCAACGCTCATTGAAAAAGCGGCAGGCGTAGGGGCAGATTTTATCGGGCTTAATCCTATTCATGCACTTTACCCTGCTAACCCAGACGCGTGTTCTCCTTATGGTCCTAGTTCTCGCCGCTGGCTAAACTACTTGTACATTGATGCTTCTGCTGTTGAATGCTTTGATGATGAAAGTGTTCAAGCCGTGGTGAATGCAGAAGAATTCCAAAAAACGCTAAGCCATGCTCGTGCAACTGAACATGTAGATTATGAGGCTGTCGCGCATATCAAATTGGCGGCGTTAAAAGCGGTATTTGATGTCTACGATGCTCGCCATCTTCGTAAAAATACCAAGCAAAATAAAGCATTTAAAGCGTTTGTTACCGAAGGTGGTGAAAGCCTAGATATGCTGGCGGTATACGATGCGCTTCAGTCACACTTAAAAGCGAAAGGAAAAGACTGCTGGGGGTGGCCTGTATTCCCTGAAGAATACAAAGACTACCACAACCCTGCTGTTGCGAAATTCAAAAAGGCGAATGCTGGTAATGTGAAGTTCTACCTATTTTTACAATGGATAGCAGCGCAACAGTTAGAAGCGGCAAGCAGCAAAGCCACTGAGTGCGGTATGACCATTGGTTTATATCGAGACCTTGCGGTAGGGGTGAGTGAAGGTAGTGCTGAAATTTGGGGCAACAAAGATTTATACTGCGTTGACGCTAGCGTAGGTGCACCACCTGATATTTTAGGGCCTTTGGGGCAAAACTGGGGGCTTCCTCCTATGGATCCTCGCAAGCTCTACGAACAGGCTTACCAGCCAATCATCGACTTATTTTCAGCCAATATGGCGTCTTCAGGCTCTCTTCGTATAGATCACGTAATGGCACTGCTACGTTTGTGGTGGGTAGTTAAAGGTGATGATGCGAAAGAGGGCGGTTATGTCTATTACCCGGTAGATGATTTATTGGGTATTTTGGCCCTTGAAAGTCATCGTAACCAAAGCTTAGTGATTGGTGAAGATTTAGGCACCGTGCCTGAAGAGATTCGCAGTAAGTTGGCAGACAATGGTGTGTATTCCTACCGTGTTTTCTTCTTTGAGCAAGCCGAAGATGGCGGTTTCTTCTCGCCTAGCCATTACCCTGTGCAGTCTATGTCTACACTTACTACACACGACATGCCTACGCTTATAGGTTACTGGCATTGTCTTGACTTGGCGCTTGGCAAAGATATTGGCCTTTATCCAACAGACGATATTTTACAAACCTTGTACGCCGATCGCCATGCAAACAAACAGTCAATATTAGATTCATTACACGGTCATCATTCAATTCCTGAGAATGTTGGAAGCGATGTGAATACTACTGGCATGACTGGCGAACTTAGTAAAGGAATGCAAGTGCATATGGCTGGTGGCTCAAGTGCTTTATTAAGCTTGCAGCTAGAAGACTGGTTACAAATGGACAAGCCCGTAAATATTCCAGGTACTTTCAATGAGTACCCTAACTGGCGTAGAAAGCTGACCAAGAATGTTGAGGCTATTTTCGAGACTCATGATATAACAGAGTTGGCAGCTCAATTAACGCAAGCACGTAAACAAGCGAGTGCTTAAGTTATAATTTTCATTTTTTAAAGTGAATATGTTGGCGTGCAAATACGCGCGCCTTTGCCTAATATTAGGGCAGTAAACCCGCGTTTTCTTGCGGGTTTTTAATAGGAGTAGCAGATGCAGGTAACGCGGGTAAAGCAGATAGCGCAGCAATTAGAGCATGCAACATGTTCTCAGCCGTTTTCCGTTCTTGGGCCAATTGAAACAGGAAGTAAAACTAAGATTCGAGTATGGCGTCCAGACGCATCATCCATCGAAATAAGTTGGCCAGATACCGCATTGCCAAAGGTTATGCTGAAACCGCTCACTGAAGCTGGTTTATTCGAGGGTGAAATTACAAAGGCCCAAAGTGCGCAGGTTTATTGGGTGACTATCCACAATAAAGCCGATAGCTACATCTATTGTGACCCTTATCAATTCGTTGATAATGCATACCACGCTGTGCATTACATCGACAGCAAACCAGAAAACCTATATCACCAAGCCGGTGCTCAACTCATCACTGTTACGCCTGAAAAAGGGGAGGCACTCCCTGCCACTCGTTTTTGCGTGTACGCGCCAAACGCTTCTTCAGTTTCATTAATTGGTGACTTTAACCAATGGGACGGACGCTTACATCCAATGGAAAAAACCTCATTGGGCTATTGGGTATTGGTTGTTCCAAACCTAGGCGAAGGGGAACGTTATAAGTATCAAATTAAAGACGCCCACGGGCATGAATTACCGCACAAAACCGATCCTCTAGGGTTTAGCGCTGAGCAATACCCTTCTCATGCGTCAAAGATATTTAACCACGATAAGTACCAGTGGAACGATGATGCATGGCTAGCATCTCGTAAACAAAATAAATATGCCAACCCAATGAGTATTTACGAAGTGCACCTAGGCTCGTGGAAGCGCCCTGACGCAGACAGTGGTCAGCGTTATTTAACTTATGAAGAGTTGGCCGACGACCTCATTCCTTACGCAAAAGAGATGGGCTATACCCATCTAGAGTTATTACCGGTTTCAGAGTTTCCGTTTGATGGTTCGTGGGGCTATCAGCCAGTGGGCATGTTTGCGCCAACTAGCCGTTTTGGTAACCCTGATGCATTTAAATACTTTGTCGATAAATGCCACCAAGCTGATTTAGGGGTAATTATTGATTGGGTGCCTGCACATTTCCCGGAAGACGGCCATGGTCTTGCGCGCTTTGATGGCAGCCATGTTTATGAATATGAAGATCCAAGGCGAGGTTGGCATCCGGATTGGAATTCGTGCATTTATGATTTTGGCAAACAGACCGTTCGTCAGTTTCTCGTCGCCAATGCGTTATTTTGGTTAGATAAGTTCCACGTGGATGGATTACGAGTCGATGCGGTTGCTTCTATGCTTTATCTCGATTATTCCCGTAATGAAGGCGAGTGGATCCCGAATGTGGATGGCGGGAATGAAAATTACGAAGCCATTAGCCTGCTACGCTGGATGAATGAAGAAGTATATAAACACTATCCTGACGCCATGACTATTGCCGAAGAATCTACGTCCTTCCCGAAAGTATCACGGCCTGTGTTTGAAGGTGGATTAGGTTTTGGCTTTAAGTGGAATATGGGCTGGATGCACGACTCGCTAACGTATATTGCCAAAGATCCTGCTTATCGTAATTACCATCATGGTGAAATTACCTTCAGCATGGTTTATTCCTTTGACGAAAATTTCGTGTTGCCTATTTCTCATGATGAAGTGGTGCATGGCAAAGGCAGCTTATTGCACAAAATGCCCGGTGATGAATGGCAGCAGGCCGCTAACGTACGGTGCTATGCTGGCTTTATGTATGGGCACCCTGGCAAGAAGTTAAATTTCATGGGCAATGAATTTGCACAAAGCAAAGAATGGAACCATGACACCAGCTTAGATTGGCACCTACTGGAACATAAAAAACACAAAGGTATTCAAAGCTTATATAAAGCATTGAATCAGTTTTATACCAGCACTCCTGCTATGTACGAACAAGATCACAGTCATCATGGTTTTGCCTGGGTTGACCATGAAAATGCCGACCAAAGTGTGGTGTCTTTTGTTCGCACGTCGCTAGATGGTAAGCAAAAAGTCTATGTTATTTGTAACTTTACGCCTATACCAAGAGAACATTACCGCGTAGGGGTAGATGGGGCCGGCGAGTTGGCACTTGCACTAAATACTGATAGTCAGGTATTTTGGGGGAGCGATTATCCTGTGGACAGCCATGTCACGCCTACGCCGGTAGCATGGAATAACCGAGACCACTCGATCAGTATTAATTTGCCCCCTTTATCTACCGTATTTTACATTACGAAATAGGAATTACGTTGGACGCGAAACAGAACGTCACAAAGGTAAACCATGTTTTATTAGGTGAAGCGTTTCCATTAGGTGCTACGCCTTATGATGATGGGTGCAACTTCGCTGTTTATGCGCCAGATGCGAAAGCGGTGGCGTTATGTCTCTTTCACAACGATACCGAAGAACCTATAGAAGAAATATTGCTGCCTGAAAAAAGCGGCGATATTTGGCATGGTTTCTTTCCCAATGTAAAAGCAGGTCATTTATATGGCTATCGAGTGGAGCGCGGCGAAGGGCAACTGCACGGTGTGCCCACCGATAAATTGCTTATCGACCCTTATGCAAAAAAACTAAGCAGACCCATTCATTGGGATGCTAGGCAGTATAAATTCGACTCGCAATTTATGGTGCCTAAGTGTGTGGTGGTGGCAGACGCCGATTACCCTGAAAGTGTTATTCGCAAGGTCGAGATCCCAAAACACAAACGTATTGTTTATGAAGCGCATGTGAAAGGGTTAACAAAGTTACACCCCGATGTGCCAAAAGAACACAGAGGTAAGTACCTTGGGGCAAGCCACCCCGCGGTTATTGCCCACCTAAAAGCGCTAGGTATTACCACGGTTCAGTTCATGCCAATGTGCTCCTTTATGCCAGAGCCTTACATTACGGAAAAAGGGTTAACGAATTACTGGGGCTATAACCCAGTTAACTTTTTCGCGCCGGAACCTCGTTATGCCAGCAAAGATGCTTTGGCCGAAATTAAGCATATGGTTGATGAATACCATAAAGCGGGGCTTGAGGTGATTGTAGATGTGGTTTACAACCACACGGCAGAGGGCGGTAAAGGCGGCCCTATTTTGTCATACAAAGGTTTCTGCCCATATCAAGCGTATCTGTTAGAGCAAACTAAGCGGGGAGAGTTGGTTTATTCTAATCACTCTGGATGCGGTAACACTGTGCATACGTCTCATCCTTACATGATGACCCTCATTTTAGACGCCATGCGTTTTTGGGCAACCACTATTGGTGTAGATGGTTTTCGTTTCGACTTAGCGGTAACCCTTGGACGAGAGCCACAAGCTTATAATAAATATGCTGGGCTAATTCGCGCCATCGGGCAAGACCCCGTATTAAAGCAAACCGTTTTACTAGCCGAGCCCTGGGACATTGGGCTTGGTGGCTATCAGGTGGGTAACTTCCCCACGCCATGGCTAGAAGTGAACGATAAGTACCGAGACACGGCACGTGCGTTTTGGCGCGGTGATGAAGGCTTAGCAGCCGATTTTGCTACTCGCTTTATGGGTTCTCGCGACCTATTTCATAAAGGCTACCGGCATATTTCCACATCGGTGAATAACATCACCTACCACGATGGTTTTACCCTACATGATTTAGTGAGTTATGCCGATCGCCATAACCTAGCTAACCTAGAAGAAAATCGTGATGGTCACGGGCATAACTTATCAGCTAACTATGGCGTTGAAGGTGAAACCCAAGATAAAAATATATTGGCACTACGTGAACGCCAGAAGCGTAATTTATTTGCCACGCTTATTTTCTCACAAGGCACGCCACATATTTTAGGGGGCGACGAACTAAGTCGCACGCAAAACGGTAACAACAACGCCTATTGTCAAGATAATCCAATTAGTTGGACGCAGTGGGAAATGAACAAGCGTCAGCAAGATTTCCTTAGCTTTTGCCAGTATGTTATTCGCCTAAAACAAGGTTCTACCTTGTTAAGCGAGATAAAGCTAGAAGACGACCATTACTCGTTATCGAAAAATGTCAGCCAAATTAACTGGTTCAAACCTGATGGCACCGATAAAGCCTCTGAAGATTGGAACGCGGCACACAATAAAGCTTTTGGTGTTGAAATTAGAGGGTGCGCGGTAGGTGAACAAACCCCAGAGCATTGGTTTATGTGTGTAAACGCCAGCGACAACGACGTGAGGTTTAATCTACCTAGTTTGTCACCGAAAGGCGGCTGGACTTTGCATTTAGATACTCGCTACGCTTCACTCAGCGAGCAACCCAAAATCTGTATTCAAAAAGTATTTTTACAAGCGGGTAAGTCTCTTACTCTGTTTAGTTTTAACGAATTTACCTCGTAAGCTTTACCTCTGACGAAAAAAATAGCATACCGAACGGATATCGGCCCGGTATGCTGTTCTTTATTGGTACAGGTGGTATTATGCTCTCCCATCTGAATGTGAGGGTTTTTCTATGCAAAATGAAGGTGGAAATAAGCACGCCACAACAGCGTGTGATATTGGTTTTATCGGTTTAGGTGTAATGGGTAGTAACCTTACAATGAACTTGGTAGATCACGGTTATCGAGTAGCGTGTTTCGATTTAGACCAGCATAAGGTCGATGCTATTCTCGTAAAAGACGCCAGTGAGCGAGATGCCAACGCTGAACCTCGCGTTGAAGGTTGCAGCTCTTACACCGAATTACTCAGCAAACTAAAAGCCCCTCATCTTATTATTCTTTCTGTTCCTGCCGGCGACCCTGTCGACCATGTATGTAATCATCTTATTGATGCGGGTATTCATGCCGACGATATCGTGGTTGATACTGGTAATAGCTTGTGGACAGACTCAGTTGCACGGGAAGAGCAATATAAAGGCAAGTTTATCTTCTTTTCTACTGCGGTTTCTGGTGGGGAAGTAGGGGCACGCTTTGGGCCATCATTAATGCCATCGGGCAACCCTTATGCGTGGACCCGAATTGAGCCTGTACTTAAAGCGATTGCCGCTAAGGTCGATCCTGAAACCGGTAAACCTCTTGAGAGTTTCGTGCCAGGTAAACCCATATTAGAAGGTGAGCCGTGTGCCACTTATATTGGCCCAGTTGGCGCAGGCCATTATGTGAAAATGGTACACAACGGTATTGAATACGCTGATATGCAGCTTATTTGTGAAACCTATCACGTGATGCGCGAAGCATTGCAAATGTCGCCTTCTGACATTGCTGCTGTATTTAGACGTTGGAATGAAGGTAAGCTAAATAGTTACCTAATGGAAATTAGCGCTGAAGTGCTCGACCAACTCGACCCAGATACCAAGCAGCCCCTTGTTGACGTTATTCTAGATAGAGCAGGGCAAAAAGGCACTGGTCTTTGGACTGCGGTTAGTGCATTGCAAGTAGGTAGCCCTGCGCAAACCATTACGTCGGCTGTATTTGCGCGCAGTATTTCTAGCTTAAAAGATGAGCGTGTGGCAGCAAGTAAGGTGCTTTCTGGCCCTGAACCTGTGGTTCATTCGGATGAGCAGAAAGAAGACATCATCAATAAATTAGAACAAGCGTTATACTGCTCTAAAATTTGTGCTTATGCGCAAGGCTTCCAACTAATGGCTATCGCTGCCAAAGAGCATGGTTGGCAATTAGAGTTTGGTGAAATAGCAAAAATTTGGCGCGCGGGCTGTATCATTCGTGCCGTTTTCCTACAGTCTATTTCTAAGGCTTATGAAAACAACGAAGAGTTGTCGAACCTGCTGATGGATCCGTTCTTTGCAGAACAGATTTCAGAATTTCAATCTGATTGGCGTCAGTCAATTGCGCAAGCCACTATTGCAGGCGTTCCATGCCCGGCTATGATGTCATCACTAAGTTACTATGATTCCTATAGAACGGCGGTGCTGCCGGCTAACTTGCTACAAGGTCAACGGGACTTTTTCGGTGCCCACACGTATCAACGTGTAGATAAGCCTGCGGGTAAAAAGTATCACTTAGAATGGAGTGATCCCCAACGCCCGCAAACTTCTATAAAACGCTAATACGGTTCCTGTACTAAATTGAAAGGTGTGCCAGGTTCTTTAGGCGCACCTTTTTTCTTTTTAAGGGATGAATTTTAGGAGAAACGATGTCTGAGCAAAAATGGCAAGAAACGCTGTCTGAAGAAGAATACCGAGTGTGCCGCAATGCCGGGACAGAGCGACCTTTTACCGGGGCGTTGTTAGATGAAGCCCGAGAGGGAACTTATGTTTGTAAGTGCTGTGGAGCGGATTTGTTTTCATCACAAACTAAGTTTGATGCTGGTTGTGGTTGGCCCTCTTTTTTTCAGCAACTTGAAAACGACAATGTTGGCTACCGAGATGACAATACGCACGGCATGCATCGTGTAGAGATTTTCTGTAAACAATGTGATTCTCATTTGGGGCACGTGTTTCCAGATGGCCCAGAGCCAAGCGGTCAGCGCTATTGCGTGAATTCAATTTCACTGACATTTAAAGGTAATGGTGACGTTGTGGTAAAAGGCTAGGCTCGAACTCTGTAGCGATTACATTGAGTAGGTAGTCTTTCACAAGGTAAACAGTCGAACAAAAAATATACAGCTTTAGCTTCCTTAACCTAAAAAATAAAAAAATCCGCTCATGTTTGGCGGATTTTTTCTTTTTTTAGCACTTATTTCTGACGAAAAAAATGTAATTCATTTTCATTATTACAGTCTATGTAGCTTAAGTGCGCTCGCATCGAATTGACTGTTATCAAGGGCAGAGACAATATCACTAACCACGCTGTCTAAAATATCAACCGGAAGATTAAATTTTTTGCCAAGTGATTCCCTTCTAGCTGAGGGTATGTTTTCGTCAAAGTATTCGCTTACGCCTAGCCATACATAAGCCATTCTATAGTTTTCTTTATCCGTACCTAACGACACCAATGATAAGTACACCGCACTGTCTATGTCATCTGCATCTTTGTATAGGCTTAGTGCTTTATACAAGGTATTAATTGTGCGCTCAGGATCCGTTTTAATTTGCGCCGAGGCCAAAGAAATAAGTAACTCAGGATCGTTAACTTTGTTGCTCGCGGCGTAGCGCTCAAACCGGTGAAACGCCTCGTTGTCATTGTGACGAGACCAGTGGTAATAAGAAAGGTAAGGGTCAAGGGAACGTTTAGTCTCGCGGGCTAATCGGGTAAGTTCGCGTTGAGCAGTAATGACCCCCTTAAGGCGGGTGGCTTCTTTGCCTTTACGTTTTATGTGCTCAATATGCTGTGCTTCTTCCACGCAGACCAAGTAATCTTCAAACGCTAATAATAATGGGTATTTGAACGCGTCTGAGGTATCTGTTTGGTGGTTGTATCTTAATCTTATGATGTCGGCCCGCTCGTGACGACAACGTGCATCTAGGCTTAAATCTAAACACATTTCACTGTTGGTTTCGCAAATTTCACTAATAGTGGGTTCGAACCAATCGCTACATCCAGACAGCATGACGGTCATCGATAGCGTGGTGATAACATTTTTATAACCTGTTGGAAAATTACTAAATAAAGTGCCTAGAACAGGCAAATTTTTTGATTTCATGAAATTTATCAACAATTTGGTCATCCTTGTTTGTTTCTTTAAGATACTGCTCGTCACCGTCAGACGAAATCTTCACCTAGTGTACCCTAAAATATTAAAAAACTGACGTGTCACATACCGTTAATTTACGTCGATAAAGGCAAAAACATGAACCAACAGTTTGAGCAGGAATTACAAAGCAGCTGGCAAGAGCGTCAGGAATACGCGGAAATGATGTTGCCCCTTATCGGTAAGCTATACCGAAATAGCGCAGTAGAAATTTCAGTTTATGGCCGCTCTTTATTAAATGCCAGTGCAACTGATGTGATCAAAGCGCATCGCAAAGTACGCTTGCACGAGGGAGTAAAATTGCGACTTCGGGAGAGTTTCCCAATTTTACTTGCGCTGAGCGAAATGCAGATTGCCCCTGCTCAAATTGATATTGGTAAATTGGCCTTCGACTTTAATTACGGTTCGGCGGTAGACAACGACGACTTAAATGCATTTTTAAGTGAGAAGTTAGGCGACGTTATTGATAAAGAGGACGATCAGAAGCCTCAAGACGTTGTACTTTATGGATTTGGTCGTATAGGTCGTTTGTTAGCGCGTTTGTTGATAGAACGCCAAGGTAAAAACAATAAGCTACGTTTACGCGCCATTGTGGTACGTGGCGGACGCGATGGTGATTTGGAAAAACGTGCTAGCTTACTTCGCCGTGATTCAGTGCATGGGCCATTTAACGGCAGTATCTCTATCGATCATGAGCGTAATGCATTAAAAGCAAACGGTTCATTTATACAAGTGATTTACGCGAACAGCCCAGACGAGGTTGATTACACCCAATACGGTATCGACAACGCTATTATTGTTGATAACACGGGTATATGGCGTGACCGCGATGGTTTAGGTTTACACCTTAAAGCGAAAGGTGCGTCTAAAGCGGTACTGACGGCACCAGGTAAAGGCGATATTAAAAACATCGTACATGGGGTAAATCATGACGAGATTACGCCAGACGACACCATTCTTTCAGCAGCAAGTTGTACTACCAATGCGATTACGCCAGTGCTTAAAGCGTTGGATGAAGAATATGGCATTGAAGACGGTCATGTTGAAACGGTGCATTCATACACCAATGATCAAAACCTAATTGATAACTATCACAAGGGTGACAGACGCGGTCGTAGTGCGCCACTTAATATGGTTATTACCGAAACAGGCGCAGCAAAAGCGGTATCGAAAGCTTACCCTAAGCTTGCTGGCAAGCTAACTGGTAACGCTATTCGCGTGCCTACGCCGAATGTATCACTGGCTATTTTGAACCTTAACTTAGCGAAAGGCACAGATAGAGTAGCAGTGAATGAATTCTTACGGGATGCTGCACTCTTTTCTACCTTACAACACCAAATCGATTACACCGCAAGTAAAGAGATTGTCTCTACCGACTTAGTGGGCTCTCGCGCAGCGTCAGTGGTCGACTCGCAGGCTACAATAGTGGCTGATAAGCGTCTTACCCTTTATGTTTGGTACGATAACGAGTTTGGTTATAGCTGTCAGGTAATGCGTGTTATTCGGGATATGGCAGGGCTTAGTTTCCCCACACTGCCGCTTTAATATTCAATTTGAATAAAAACCGACCGCTTAGGGTCGGTTTTTTATTTGTGTAAACAAAACCGTGCCGCCAAGAGGCATAAATAGCGCATTGGCACATGGTATTTGTGTTACCGACTATGCTAAATTACCGCTAAAATTAAGAAGAGAAACGACAGTTTATGCATATTTCTAGTCAATTCGATAGCGGCAACATTGACGTGTTAAGCGCTGAATCGGTTGAAGACATCCGTCTTGCCATTCCAAAAGATAATCAATCTGAGTTTGCCCAGTGGTTTCATTTTCGCTTAGTTGGCGAGACGTTTGTTACCCACACAATGACCTTAACTGATTTAGCAAAGTCGGCGTATCCAGATGGCTGGAAAGGCTACAATGTGCTTGCATCATACGATCGCCAAACCTGGTTTCGTATCCCCAGCGAGTTTGATGGCGATAACCTCACATTCTCTCTAACACTCGAACAACCTAGTGTTTATTTCGCTTACTTCATTCCTTACAGCTATGAGAGGCACTTAGATTTAGTGCACGATGCGCAAATGTCACTGCTATGTGAACATCGGTTTCTAGGCTTAACACTAGATGGCCGCGATATGTCCATGCTAGTGATTGGAGAAGAAACCCCGAACAAGAAAAAAGTATGGGTAACTGCCAGACAGCACCCAGGTGAGACCATGGCGGAGTGGTGTGCGGAAGGCTTAATTTACCGTTTGCTAGATGAGCAAGACGGACTGGCGCGACAATTGCTGGATAACGCTGTGTTTTATGTAGTACCTAACATGAATCCTGATGGCAGCGCACGCGGTCACTTGCGCACCAACGCGGTAGGCACCAATTTAAACCGCGAGTGGGCTACGCCTAGCGCTGATAAAAGCCCAGAAGTACTTTATGTCATGAACGCAATGGAAAACATAGGCGTAGATATGTTTGTCGATTTGCACGGTGATGAAGCACTGCCGTACAATTTTGTGGCAGGCTGTGAAGGTAATCCAAGTTATTCTAATGAAATTAAAGCGCTAGAAAATACGTTTAAAGATGCGCTACTAAATGCAACGCCAGAATTTCAAGATGAGTTTGGATACGATAAAGACGCGCCAGGTGAGGGGAACTTAACCGTGGCAGCAAATGCAGTAGGTGAGAAGTTTAACTGCATGTCTTACACCGTTGAAATGCCATTCAAAGACAATGTCGATGTGCCTGATGAAATTTATGGCTGGTCTGTTCAGCGCAGCAGACAGCTAGGTGAGGATTTACTTATTGCCGTAAATGCCGTAGTAAAGAAGTTAAATGGTTAATACGTTAAATTAGCATCACAAAAAAGCCCCTTTTCATCGGGGCTTTATTAATAAATACAATAATAGAAATCATAACAACAAGATAATAAAGGGGTGATACCTTGGAAGGGTTATATAGTTTTCTCGTCATACTGGATGGTTTTTTAGGCGGCGCAGGGTGGTTTCCTTACGTATTGCTAGGTGTAGGTCTTTTCTTCACTATCTACCTTAAATTTCCTCAAATTCGTTTTTTCAAACACGCTTGGCAAGTGGTAACCGGTAAGTTCGACAAAGAGAGCGACCCAGGTGATACCACTCATTTTCGCGCACTTACTACCGCGCTATCAGGTACGGTGGGTACCGGTAATATCAGTGGTGTGGCGTTCGCCATATTCTTAGGTGGTCCAGCAGCTTTATTTTGGATGTGGGTAACGGCCTTTTTAGGTATGACTACGAAATTCGTTGAAGTTACCCTTTCTCACAAATACCGTGTGAAAACCGAAGATGGCACCATGGCGGGTGGTCCCATGTATTACATGGACAGACGCTTAAACATGAAATGGCTAGCGGTGGCTTTTGCCATTGCCACGGTAGTGAGTTCATTCGGTACCGGTAACTTGCCGCAAAGTAATGGTATTGCGCAAAGTATTGAAGCCACGTTTGGTTTCGAGCCTTGGGCAGTAGGTAGCGTGCTGGGTATTTTACTTGCGCTTGTTATCCTTGGTGGTATTCAACGCATTGCTGCTTTTACTGCGCGAGTCGTGCCGGTAATGGCGGTTATTTACCTTATTGGTGCGTTAGCGGTTATTTTCGCAAACGTTGAAAATATTATTCCTTCTTTCACCGCGGTAGTTAAAGATGCATTTACAGGGTCTGCGGCTGCAGGTGGCTTCCTAGGCGCATCACTTGCGTATGCGTTTAACCGTGGTGTAAACCGTGGTTTGTTCTCAAACGAAGCGGGGCAGGGTTCTGCGCCAATTGCGCATGCTGCGGCTAAAACAAAAGAGCCTGCGTCTGAAGGTATGGTGTCACTACTTGAACCTTTCATCGATACCATCATTATCTGTACGGTGACTGGTTTGGTTATCTTGTCTTCTGGTGTATGGAAAGAAAAGCATGAAAACGTATTCGATCGTTCTGACATGCTCTTTGTTCAAGGCCAATATGATGACAGCGATCAAGCCGATGTCGATAAGCTTTACGGTTACCTAAACGACGTAGAAGGTAATGAGATAACAGCGTACACAGGTAGCATCACAGTAGTAAATGGCACTGCGGTTAGCGATGGCTTTACCTTGTTAAATTCACGCTCAGTTGCTGAAGATGTTAAATACAACATTGGTAGCGAAGATTTATTTACCGGTACGCTTAAAATAGAAGAGGGTAAACCCGTACGAGATAACCTAGAAGTGAGCGGTAAATCCTTGGTGCACTCAGCGGCACTAACGACCATCGCCTTTACACGCGGATATTTCGGTAACTTCGGCCAATACATAGTGTCTATCGGGCTTATGCTGTTTGCGTTCTCAACCGCTATTGCGTGGTCGTATTACGGTGACAGGGCGATGACTTACTTGCTCGGCCCCCGTTCGGTAATGCCATATCGTGTTATTTACGTAGCTGGCTTTGTATGGGCTGCGTTTTCTGATACCACTTTGGTATGGGCGTTGTCGGCAGTGGCCATTGTAGTAATGACTTTACCTAACCTATTTGGTATTGTGCTGCTCTGTAAAGAAATGAAAGAAACCGTTGACGATTATTGGTCTAGACATAAAAAATAATTGTTAGTGTGAACGTGGTGTGCAGGTCAACGTGGTAGCCTTTTAAGTTTGGCTTTCACACCACAATTACAATTAAATTGTATTAATGCTCATCTGCCTTTGAATAGGCTTTGCAATACGCATTTCAATACGTAAAATACTCACCTCTAAAACCAATGCTACCTGGTTATTTCCGCATCATTCCTACAGGAGCAAATTATGGCACTCGTTGACTGCCCATCGTGCAATAAAAAAACGTCTGACAAAGCAAAAATATGTCCGCATTGTGATTTCAAAATAGGCGATGCTTCCTCAGAAGATATTGAACGTAAGAAAAATCTACAAAAATTCAAAAAGTTACAGAGCATTCAAAATCAATCGCTTATTGCCATGATCATATTTGTGGCGGGATTCGGTTTTATGTATTGGGGCGGAACAAGACCTGGCGACTTGCAACATAATCTCGCTATTGTAGCCAGTATTGCAGGCTTCGTGTGGTATCTTGTCAACCGCGTAAGAATTGTACTTATTAAACGATTCCGTTCATGAATATAGAAGTATTACTAAATAGTATGACGCCAGAGGTGTACGAACGCCTGCGTCAATCGGTGGAAACCGGTAAATGGCTTGATGGTACGCCATTAAGTGAAGATCAGAAAGCCAGCTGTATGCAAGCAGTTATGCTGTATCAAGCAAAAATTGAGAAATCGTCGGAACATATGACGGTAAATGAAAGCGGCGAAATAGTGCATAAAAGTAAATCAGATTTTAAACGTGCACTTTCCAAGCAAGAAGATGATAACAACACTATAGCGCGGTTTAAACAGGATGATATTTAGTCGGTTCTTTGCTCCTTCTCACACCAGTCAGAATCCCGAAAAAAGACTGGAAGCCATTCAAAACCTGTCGCCGGAAAAGCCCACAGACAAAACGATTTTACATGAATTAGCATTTAACGATGCCAATGCTGATGTCAGCCTTGCAGCCCTTAACAAACTAAATACGTTTGTATTGTGGCTTAAAATGTCACAAAGCGCCCACCATGCGAAGGTGAAAAAAGTTGCTGAACGCACCGTAGAAGCAGCCTTGATGGGACAGGGTGATGTAACCATAAACGCGAATGAAAAAGCGTCATTTTTGCGTGAAAGTGCCAATGGTGAATTAATTCAGACTGTATTGGTTAACGACCCAAGTTTATTGGCAGATAATAATCTTGTGATGACGTTGCTTCACAAAGTCGATAAGCCAGCTTTTACCCAAACCATTTTTCTTCATCATGCAGATAACGCACTGCAACAGGCTATTTTGGCCACTATTGAAGATAGTAGTGTACTGCAAAAACTGGAGAAGAAATGCAGAGATAATGCTATTCACGCGGCTATAGCTACAAAGCTTCAAGTATTGAAAGCGCAAGCCGAAAAGCCTATTGAATTAATGCGACGCGTTACTCTGTGTTTGTCTAAATATCAAGCGCTGGTTGATAAATCAGATGTTGAAGATATTGACAAGCGACAAGCCGAATTGTTAAGTGAATATAATGACTTAATGACAGATTCATCGATATTGAGTTCAGACGATAAGACGGCGGTAGACGCTAAATTCGCACGCATTAGCGAAAAGGTATCACGTCACTTATCGCGTATTCGCCCTGAGTGGGAATCGCAAAAAGCGGCAGAAGAAAAAGCCGAGATTGAAGCCCTTTGTAAGCAGCATTTATCGCATGCCACTACACAAGTTAATTGGCTGTATGGTGAGCGCTTGTGTGAGGCGACCCTTGCTGATGTAGCGGTAGTGAATGAGTCGGTACGCGCGTTAGAAGTAAGCGCAGATCACATGGCTTCATTAGGTGGAAGCACTAAATTGCTTGACGAAGTTCGTACTGGAATCGCTTCATTAAACAATAGTTTAGAAGCCTTTTCCATGCAACAGCAGTACGGTCAAAAGCTTCTGATTTGTTTGTCTCAAGTAGAATCTCTTGCGGAAGAGTCCCTTGCAGAAGAAGCTAAGCAACAACAGGCGACAAGTACGCCTTCTGAACCAGCAACAAATGGACAAGAGGATAAAGAGAACGGGCTAACAGAACAAACTGCTGAAGCGGCCAAAGCTGTAAACACTGATGCAACTGAAAGTGTATCTGTTGAAGGAGACGCTGTTCAAAATGGCACCGATCAAAATGATGACGTTAGCCATAAAGCCCCAGAATCAATCGAAGCCGAATTTAAAGCGTTAAGTGAAAAGTATCACGACTTACGCAATGAACTTATTTCAGTACCAAGCGCCCTTAATAAGCGCTGGCATGCAGCTTCCCGTGTTTTCAGTCAGAAAAAACAAGCTAAAAAAGCAGAAGTAGACCAGGCGCTTCGTCAGTGCAGAAAGCAAATCAGTGTGATAGATAACTTAATCGCCCAAGGTAAGTACCGCGGGGCTATTACTAAGTTTGAAAAGTTATCTGCAAGCTTTGAATCTATGCCTGAGAGTGTTAAGAAACAATTGGCTAAGCGTTTTGAGAAAACTGCCGAAGATATTGCTCACCTTGAAGGCTGGCAAGATTATATCGCGGCCCCTAGAAAACCTGCACTGGTAGAGGAAGCGCAGACATTAGCTTCAACTCCCGTCGAAGATATAAAACAGCGTGGTGAAGCCATTCGTTATCTTCGTCAGCAGTGGCTTTCGTTAGGCGCTGGCAGCGACGATGACGCGCTTCAGAATGCTTTCGACGCCGCTTTAGAACTTGCGTTTCAGCCTTGTCGCGAGCATTACGCTGCATTGGATGCTGAACGAGAGAAAGCGCTTAAAGCTCGTCAGTCATTAATTGAACAAGTTGCTGCCATCGATTTGTCACAGGACGAAGCGGTGCTGGCTAAACTGTACGATAGAACCGTTAAGCAGTGGCATGAGTGTGGTCAGGTTGAAAAGCGTGAATACGAGTCGTTAAAGCAACGGTGGAACAAAACCATCAGCCCGCTGCAAACCAAAGTGAACCAGTGGCATGCGATGAATAAAAAAGCGAAGCAGCAACTCGTTGCGCAAGCATCAGCGCTGTTAGCAGAGGAAGATATTGCTAGCGCCACTGAAACAGCGCAGCAGCTTCAACACAGTTGGAAAGCCATAGGCCATGCCGGTAAGCGTGATGAAAGCCGATTGTGGCGTGAGTTTCGCTTAGCAAACGATGCATTATTCGGACGCTTAAAAGAACAACGTAAGGCGCAGTCATCAGCATTTGATGAAACCTTTAATACCCTTTTTACTCTATTAAATGGCATTGACTCGGAGTCTGATGAATCGACGATTGCTACTTCAATACAGGATATTGAAGCACGTGCGAAAGCGTTGCCTGGTGCAATGCGTGCTAAACTCGATAAGAAAATAACCGGTATTCAAAAGCAGCAGCAAACACGCGCTCAGCAGCGCCAGGTTCGCAAAGTACAGCAGCGTGCTCAATCGGCTATTTCAGTGTTAAGTGAGAGCCTGCGAGCAGGAGACTTTACTAACATCAGTGATGATGACGCTGACATGCTTAAAAAGCGATGGAAGTCCGCACTGTCTAAGCCTACACCTGTTCAACAAAGTCGTCATTGGTTAACGGTGGCGTTAGAAGCTGCTACTGATTTACCTAGCCCTGAGAGCGATAGCAGCATGCGAACCAATGTGCAGCTAGCCATGATGACAGCGAAACTAGAGAAGGGTGAGAGCCTGTCTCCAGCGCAGTTGTTAGAAGATTGGATTGCGCATGGGAAAGTTGATGACCAAGAAACGCATTTACTTGAACGAATAGTCAATGTATTGGATAACAATCCAGAGGTGGTTGCTTAAGATGAAAAGCCAAGTTGAATTTGGTTTTGCCAGTGAGATGACGGCATATCGTTTTATCAACACGGTTAAACACATGGATGTTGATTCACTTGTCGTGAAGTTTGGACGAAGTGATCGTCACGTGTTGGTATCTTACCGGTATGCGGTAGATGAATTTGATAGAACGCTATCAGAATTAGACGATTTAGCGCGAGAGCTTGGCGGCGAAGAAGTATAAAAAGAAGTATAAAAAAAAGCTGATGGACAATGTCCATCAGCTTTTTTCGTGATAAAGCGTGTATTAACAGTCTTTATCTTCGGCGTCTGCGCCTTCTTTAACATCTTCACAAGCATCTTCTACTGCGTTGCCTGCATCTGTTACAATTTCGTCTAGCTCTTCGCCTGCATCTTCTGCGTTGTTATCACCGCATGCGGCAAGTGTAAGTGCAAATGTACCAGCTGCTAAAAGTTTCAATAATGATTTCTGTGAGATCATGTCCATTCTCCTGTTTCCTAAAAGTATCTAAAAATATCTAAATGTGTGGTAAATCTATGCTCGTGGTGACCGACCGCGTAAGGCATTCGCGACTAGTGAAATGACTAGTAAAGCGATAAACACAAAGAATAAAAATTGTGCGATACCTGTTGCTGCACCTGCGATGCCGCCAAAACCAAAAACTGCTGCAATAATGGCGATAATGAAAAAAGTAATTGCCCAACCTAACATAGCTAAATCCTCTTTTTGCTCCGTTACTGACATAGGTATTAATGCGAACTCCGTGCCTTAATGTTAAGTCTATGATTTATATTTATTTTATATTAAATTCCACTGCTTTTGACCGATAATGTATTCGTTGGCTAAACAAGGTTTACAGAGCATTTGCACTTTTTACATGGCGGGAGGCATAGTAAGCAAGGCAGCATTCCCGATTTGCAAATGCTACTATCAATTTCTAACAATCGTAATTTTAAAGGGCGCAAAATGGCGAAAACTCACTCCGCATTTATAGGTTTGATGCAACGGGCAAGAAACGTGAAACGATGGCCTTTAATGGCACAGTTTCAAGAGGAGATGTTGTCTACACACATCTACGAAGCCTCTATGGTCGCTCACATGTTAGGTGCAATAGCGGCGGATGTGTTCAACGAAGCGGTTGATCCCGATCGAGTCGCTGCCATGGCTATTTTCCATGAAGGTAGCGAGATTGCTGGTATGAGTGATATTCCAAGTCCTGTAAAGTACCACGACCCTGAAACCACTGCAGCCATAAAAAAACTCGAGCGTAGGTTTGAGGCAATGCTGATACAAACCTTGCCTGAGCCCCTACAGAAGCGCTACCAGCCATTAATAGAACAAGATAAAGATGATATTCATGTACGGCTTGCTAAAGCCGCTGACGTGTTATGTGCGTATCTAAAATGTGATTATGAGTTGTCAAAATCCAATTCAGAGTTTTCAAACGCTATGTATGAAATGGAAGTGCAATTGAAACAATACCGAGAGAGGTTTCAGTCAGTAGAGTACTTTTGTAAAGTCTTCTTAGAAGATGCCAAGGGGACCTTGGATGAACAAACCAAAGATCTTGATTGGGTAGAGCGAGCCAACACATTGCATTTAGATTCTGAGCAAAGTTAAATAAAGCAATGTGCGTTGTAAACAAAAATGACCGCCATTTGGCGGTCATTTCATCAAAAATTAATTTTTTGAAGCGCCTACTTAACCTTATCTACTTGGTCAGCGAGAATTTCTGTAACAGATATAGCGTTCTTTCCCAAACTACTTTGGGTATTGCTCATTCTTACCAGAACAGAGAAATAAATGTCGTTAATCTGTGTCTGCGTCACCGTGTTTTGCCCTTGACCCGGTGCAGGTTCTGCCACCTCGGTACATCCTGACATGGTACATTGCTGATTAGTTGCAAATGGTTGGGGCTTATCTGTATTGTGGGTGACTGCTCTGGCCATAACGGGTTTTTTATCCACGTCGGTTTTGATAACAGCCAACCATTCATAGTTATGTTTGTTAGCGAGTTCAGCGGCTCGGCGTAATGCGAATTGCTGAATAATATCTGCTGGAGTGCGATCTGTAGCTTTAAATAATACTCGGTATTCATTGTCGGTTAGTTGAACGCTAGAATACCCATAGCCCTCCTTAGTGACCGCAGATTTGTAGGGTGTGGGCGAGGCGACAGGTGTAGTAGTACAAGCGGTAACAAATAAACTGCATGCTAAAGCCGCTATTTTCATTTTTATTGGTAAGCGCATGGTAATTCCTAGTATTAATTGTAGTGACTATTATTTTAGGAACGAAAGTGCGGTGGTGCGCACAAAAGTCATAATAGCTTGATTTCTTTTGCTCTTTGGAGCGTCAGTATTTATACCTTTGTAAGCCCCAGCAGCAACAATACCCAATAATACTTCAGGTTTGCCCATAAGCAGACGACAATCTCGCTTAGCCTCTTCAAATGATTCTTCAGCATGATGTTTTTGGGCTAAATAATTATGCTGGCACTGCCTGATATCCTCTAAGTTCTTTTTCAGAAAAATATTCATGATAAGTGCTCCTTAGTTTTACGCTGATTGACGGCAATCCCGTAATGAGTTTGCTGCTACTTGGTTAAAGACTGCATTAATGTGGTAAGCCGCTTTAGATTAATAAAACGAAATGCACTCTGTGCATGCATAAATGCAACGACACTTAATATGCTATTAACCAGTAACAATATAACCATAATAAGTAGTGCAGGCATGCCAGCATGGTGCATTGCTAACCCGATGCATGAATTGAGCAAAATCCAGCAAAAACCACCTAATGCAAATGCGGTAAGTGCGCCAAAAATGCTGACAAAAATCGACTTGGTAATGAGTTGAAGTTCAGCGTTAATCAGGTCGATTAATGCAAAGCCCTGATATTTTTTCTGTGCGTAAAGCGTTTTAAAAGAAGCCAGCGCCTCTTCAAAAGTAATGTCTGGGGGAATGTTATTCGACGACTCGGATGTCTCGCCGGTTGTACTTTGCTGAGGAATGCGAAATGTCGCCTGACTTCTTGGAGAAGTCAGGCGAAACGGATTTTCGCTGCTCAGCGTGTATGTGGCACTACGAAAATCTGGTAAAGGTTTCATGCTTTATTTCTTGCGAAATAATGAAGTCACTAACATACCTGCTGCGAATGCCATACCAGCAGTGGCTAATGGGTTCTCGATAGCATACTTTCGTACACCAGACGACTGCCATTTTTGCTCAGCTAAACGTTTTCTTTCAGACATATTGTCCGCAGAGCGACTTGCCGTGTTACGAATATTGTCCTCAGCTACGGCCGCACTATCAGCCAGCTTATCTACTGACGAATGAAGTGTTTCTTTTAACTGATCCGTGACTGGGTGACTAGGCTCGGTTACGCTATTCACTTTCGCTGTTTTTGGCGTAGTAGTTTGTGTTGCCATAGTACTCTCCTTAAATTTGCTAGATTGCACATAGAGAGTTGCAACGCTTATACCAACATGGCCGGATATATAAATTATTGATTTTGTTTGATTTTATTTCGTTTCGTATTTTGGTGAGGAAGCTAAGTTTTAATTAAACGTAAGAGTTGCAAGGTAGGCCGTGTAATAATTTCGTAATCGATAAGAATTCAACAGTTCCTGTGGAGGGAAAGTTAGCTACGAATGGCAGCTAACAATTTCTTTTCGTATTTTTTAGGACACCACACTGATTAAATCTTCTTTACTCACTGGCTTTAATAGCGACTGGCTAACACCTAAATGCTTCATGGTATCTTTATCTGGCTCGTTGCCACTGACAATAACCAGCTTGGCCTTGGGTTGAATTTGATTTAACTCGGCAGCTAAGTCATATCCATGGTAGTCGGGAAGGGTCAAATCCATTAATACATGATCAAATACCACTTCGTTCATACACTCGATAGCATCTGCGCCCGTATTCGCCGTAATAACATCGTGGCCTTGATGTACCAAAAATAATTGTAATAACTCAGCTGCGTCCTCGTCGTCTTCTATCACTAATACTTTTTTAGCCGTCGGTTGAGGTTGAGTACATTGAGTTACCGTTTTAACGGTTTCTATTTTCGACACGGCTGGTCCTTGAGAGCGCACCAAGTACTGGTCTAGCACCTCAGTAAGGGCAGCTCGTTCAATAGGTTTACCAATAACATTATTAAACCCGTCATTCATTAAAGATTGTTTTAACCCTTTGCGACTCGCGGCGGTAACGGCCACAACAGGTACGTTGCTCTTATGCCGTCTTATTGCATGAAGGGCTTCAATACCATTCATAACCGGCATATGAATATCCATTAACACTAAATGAAAGGGCTCGTTATCTTCTTCGGCTTGTAAAACAGCCTCTAACGCTTTAACGCCGTTTTCTGCATAAGCGACAGTAGCGTGACATTGGCTGACTAAATGCCCCGTTAAGCGACGAATCTCACGAATATCATCAACAATCAATACCTTGCCGGTAACCTGTAAATCTAAATTATTAGCTTCAGCTTTGCTAGGTGGCTTAAGCGCAAGTTGAACACGGCTCTGTTCGCTAATGTCACCGGGATCGATAGAAAACGAAAAGCGGCTGCCTTTGCCAAAAACTGAATCTACACTAATGCTTCCGCCTAACTTGGCCACAAGTTCTCGGCTTATTGCCAAACCTAATCCAGCACCGCCATGATTTGCACGCATGATATCTTCGATTTGCTCGAAAGGCTGAAAGATTTTATCTAGCTTATGTGGTGGCATGCCGATGCCGGTGTCTTCAACAATAAAATGTAACCTTTCATTGGCTTTTCCAGGTGCTGGAGGGCGAACTTCTACGGTAACGGTTATGGCGCCAGTATCGGTAAATTTCACAGCGTTACTGACTAAGTTGATTAACACCTGACGCAAACGGGTAGGGTCGGTTTCAATCACTTCCGGTATCTTAGTTTCTGCAATCACATCGAAAACAAGATCTTTATCTTTCGCTGCTAATCGCATTAATGAATGAATATCAGTAAGGAAAGGGCTTAGATGCACTTCTTTGATATTAAGCTCAAGTTTATCCGCCATAATGCGAGACATATCAAGAAGGTCATTTAACAGGCTAAGTAGGTGCTTTCCATTGGAATAAATAATAGACAGCTCTTGGGCTAATGGGTCATTACCTTTGTCGTCTAATAGCAGCTCTGTGTAACCTAAAATAGACGTAAGCGGGGTGCGAAGTTCGTGGCCTAAATGAGCTAGAAATTTATCTTTCGCTTTGTTCTGTTGTTCAACTTTGTGTCTTTCTAATCGCTCGTTTTCTATCTCTCGTCGAACCATGGCGTAGCGAATGGTGCGCATAAAACGGGGTGACTCGATTTCTGTTTTTTGCAGGTAATCGGCTGCACCCGCTCGCATCACCAATTCGTCAACCTGTGAGTCTGATTGACCGGTTAAAATAACAACAGGAAGATTGAATTGGTTTGATTTAAGCACTTCTAATACGTCTACTGCGTTTTCTGCGCCAAGTAGATAGTCGAGCAAACACAAGTCGAAATTTCGACGCTGTAACGCATCTATGGCGTCAGCACTGTTGGTTACCCAGGTAAGCTGGAAACGGGGTTCTTCACATTGAAGTAAATAATCCGATGTTAAAAAATAATCATCTTCGTCATCTTCAATCAGTAAAACCCGGATAACTTCGGTCACTGTGCGCTCCATAAAACATTAGTCGTAACGTAGCGCTAAATAACAAGCGCTTTAACACATAGCGGCACTAATGGTTAGCGCCGTGCAGCATGAGTAATAACTTACTGAGTCCTACATATGGACTCATCTCTACGTAAATTGAATTAATAAGATTCGACTAATCGTGTGGCAATTCTACAAACTCAATCCAGTAGCGACCTAGCGCGCGCATAAGCTCGACAAGTCCCTCGAAATTCACAGGTTTAGTGATATATGAAGCACAGCCTAAGTCGTATCCGCGAAGCATGTCCTCTTCTTCTTTGGATGTCGTTAAGATGACCACTGGGATCCCACGTAATTTAGGATCGGTTTTTAATTCCTGTAACGCTTCTCGGCCATCTTTTCGCGGCATGTTAAGGTCTAACAGAATTAGGCTAGGGCGGGGGGCTTTGCTAGCATCTGTGTATTTACCTTCATGGCGTAAAAATTCAAGCAACTCCACGCCATCTTCAACACAAAATAAGTTGTTTAACACACGGCTTTCTTTTAGTGCGTCTACAGTTAATAGACGATCGTCCTCATCGTCATCTGCCATAAGGATATTAATTGGTTGGGTTTGTTTACGCGTCATGTGCGATATCTCCATGATTATTTAGAGAGCCAAAAGGCTCGCTGTTTGTTGGCAGAAGGATAGTAAAGGTTGCGCCTTCTCCTGGCGAGCTTTTTGCCGAAATTTGACCATTGTGTCGTTCAACAATACGCCGGCATACCGCTAGGCCAATCCCTGTTCCTTTGTATTCGCTTCTTCCGTGCAAGCGTTGAAACGGGGCAAAAATCTTTTCTGCAAAACTTTGTTCAAAGCCAATGCCGTTGTCTGAGATTTGAATTTTGATCCAGTCATACTCGTCAGCTAACAATATGTCTTTCATATCAGCTTCAGTTGGGGTTGTAGCTGTAATTTCAATAAGGGGGTCTTTATCAGCGGTTTGAAATTTTAGCGCGTTGGACAATAAGTTTAGAAACAGCTGATCAATTTGTGATTTGTCTGCGCGAATAGTCGGAATATCCTGCACAACAACATTGGCACCTTTTTCTTCGATAGCTATTTCTAAATCACCTAGTACACCATCGATAACGTCGCCGACATTTACTTGTTCGAAGTCTTTGCCCCGTGTAGAAACCCGAGAAAAAGACAGAAGGTCAGAAATCAACATGGACATACGCTCGGCTGCGTTAAGCATACGGGCAAGAAAGTCTTGTCCACGTTCATCCATCACATCTTTGTAGCCAGAGTCTAATCGGTTACCGAAGGCGCGAATTTTTCTAAGCGGCTCTTGGAGATCGTGAGAGGCCACAAACGCGAAGTCTTCAAGTTCACGGTTGCTGCGAGCTAACTCATCGGCATAAATTCGTAGTTCTTGGGTTCGTTCAGATATTTTATGTTCTAGGTCTTCATTAACGTCTACAAGGGTATCTTTATGCTTCTCATTTTCTCGAATGTTGGCTTTTAACAACAAGAAGATTGAGATAATAAGAAACAGGGTGGTACCTGATGAAATTAGTAGCGTATTCACTGAGTCACGCCTTAGCTTCATCAAACTGGCTAAATGCGTACCTTGAATATCTCTTTCTGAGGAATCAATGCGTTCGAACATGTTTTCAAAGTCGTTGTATAAATCAAGACCTTTATCACTTTCAAGCAACGTGAAGGCTTGATCTAAATCACCCACTCTAACTAGCTCTACAATACGTACCATACCGTTAATTTTAACGCGGGTTAGGGCGAGTAGCTTATCAATCCGTTCTGATTGTTCCGGCAAATCAGACGCAAGCGCGCTCACTTCAACTTCATCGGCAAGGGCAGTGAAGTTATTCAGTGTCTGTGTGTACTCCTCCAGATAAGCTTCATCTTCAGTAAGAAGGAAACCACGTTGACCTGATTCGGCGCGCAATACGGCCACGTGCAACTTGTTCACCGCGCTTATCACGCGGCTAGTGGTAAATAGACGCGCTTCTAAGGCTGATAAGTCATCAAGGGTTTGCACCACATAAAATGAATTCGCAGTGATAATAGCAATCACGAATACCACCATGATTACCCAGCTGTATAGCGAAGAAAAAACTTTGTTTAGCATTACATCAATCCAATAATGTGTCGCCAAAATCTGAAGTCATTTCAGAAAGGGAGTCACTGCAATCTTTAGCACTGGTTATTATCTTATCCAATGCTGCCATCGCTTTTTGGGCGGGAACTTCGCCATTAAGCGCCATTTTTACCAATTCAGCTTGCATAGAAATGCGATTTAGTGGTTTGCGTGCATCGTGTACATAAGTGCTTAATCGGGCAAACTCATCTTCAGTCATAACTTTTGTCCTGCCTTACTAGTCTTCTTTGACCAAATCGCCATACGCGTGAAGTCGGTTGTATAAAGTTTTGGTGCTTATGCCGAGCATGTCAGCGGCCATGGTTTTATTCCCATTTACCTTCTCAAGCGTGGCGTAAATAAGTTCTTTCTCGACATCTTCAATAGTACGTCCCGCTTGAAGTGCTGGCGCTGTACTTTGTTTTTTAGCAAAAGGCGACTCAATCGTTTTAGGAAGCTCTATTACTTGTTTTGTCGGGTCGCTCATAATGGCTGCACGATGGACAAAGTGGCGCAATTCACGAACGTTACCTGGCCAGTCGTAAGCTTGTAATGTATTCAGCTGACTTTCTTGCCAGCTAAATTTAGAGCCGTTGTCTTTATTAAATTCTTCAATAAAGGTTTTCGCTAATAAAGGAATATCTTCTTTGCGCTCGCGCAACGTAGGTATGGTGATTGGAAATACAGCAAGTCTGAAGTAGATATCTTCACGCAACACTTTGCTTTGTGCTATCTCTTCCATGGTTCGGTTGGTGGCTGACACTACGCGGCAATTAACCGGAATAGTTTTAGTACCGCCAACACGGATAACCACTTTGTTTTCCAATACGCGTAGTAGGTTTGGCTGCATATCGATAGGCATTTCGGTGATTTCATCTAAGAATAAACATCCGCCTTCAGCTTGTTCGAAAACACCTTCTTTTCGGCCAACTGCACCCGTAAAGGCACCTTTTTCGTGGCCAAATAGTTCACTACCAATTAATTCTTTTGAAAAGGCACCACAGTTAGTCACTACGTAAGGGCCTTCACTTTGTGACGCGCGGTGAATAGCGGCTGCAACCACCTCTTTACCTACACCACTTTCGCCCAGTAGCATAACGTTGGCACTTGTTCTGCTCACTCTTTCAATTAATTTATAGAGTTCTCTCATTGGCGCAGATTCGCCAATAAGCAAATCGAAATGCTTTTCAATTTTTTCGCTGGTATCTTCAGCGACTTTAGGTTTCCCTGTTAATACTGCTTCAATGTCTTCACGTTGAATAGGTTTAACAAGGTAATCAATATTGGGGCCGCACAGACCTTTAATGACGCCTTTTACCGATGGGTGTCCGGTAATAAGGGTAATACGTGGGCGTTTAGGAAGCGCGTTAAGTTCATCGAACAAGTGTGCACCGCTGCCATCTGGCAACATGAAATCAAGTAATATGTGATCGAAGGTTTCTTTCTTTAACCAGTCACGCGCTTCACCTAATGTGGCAGCAGTTAGCACTTCGTGACCAAGAAACTCAATTATAGTGCAGGCCACCTCGGTAAACTCGGCATCATCATCTACAAGCAAAACAGTTAACACTTGAATATCCCTTTTTTAAGTTATCAATCACTCCCTGATTGCTTATCTCAGCGCACTGGGTGGGTAAATTGATCTGATTTTATAATTATTTGTGCATTATTACATTCAAACGTAGGCATTGTCGCATTCAGACTCAACTTTGGTTGAAAAGCGCAGCAATATCTCTGGGCTGACCTCATAATGCGATCCTCGCATCTCGTAAAAGAGGACTAGCTAAACACAATCCGCACAATGACATATCTTTAGCTAATAAAGCACATATTGTGCCGATAGCTACCCAAAAGCATAAATTTGAACGATGAATAACTTCAGTGGCACAGTTATCGCATTATTTACCGCATAGTCGCTTTGTAACCGAACGCGAAAATTCACCGCTTACGAGAATGCTTCTGAAAATTTATTTCAGATTTACACTGTTGGACAAGCGGAAAATAGAAGCGTTGTACACGGTGATATTGCTGAGTTAATGAAATTTTTGATGGAATACCCAAAGTGTATTGCGCTTCGCTATCACCCAAGACGCATAGGTTTCGATGGAAATAAGGCATTAGTCTTAGCCATAAATAGGGAATGAAAATGTTTAAGGAAACTGGCGCAAGGTCAATGACACTTTATGAGTTGTTGGGAAAAATGCAGCCTAAAGACACCGGCGACGTCATGGCGTTTTCCGAATTCTGGAATGCAATGGAAAAAAGGGGATTTGGACCCATGTTAGCGTTGCCAGCGTTTATTGCGGCAACGCCCATAGGGGCTATTCCTGGGGTACCCACCATCACCGGTGTGACAATTTTACTGATAGCAATGCAAATTTTACTCGGTCGACGTCATCCGTGGCTTCCCGCTACCATTATGAAAATTGAAATGGACGCAGAGCGAATAGAATTTTTGGTAAATAAAATGAAACCAGTGGCGGTGCGATTTGACCGTTTCTTAATGCCGCGCTGGTTTTTTATGCGCCAACCTGTGTTCCGTTCACTTATAGCGCTAAGTTGTGCGGCGTGTGGTTTGTTGATGGTGCCACTAGAGTTAGTACCCTTTATGGGATTAATACCGGCGTTTGCTGTGTTGATTATGGCTATTGGCATGGCAACGGATGACGGCGCTGTAGCACTATTTGGGCTATCTATCGCCTTATTTGGATTTTTATATGGTGGTCAACAGATAGCGCTAGGTATTGGCTAAGACTGCTGAGTTTTTATTTTTATATCAATGTGCTACGTAGAGCTTAGCGATAAGTAAATGACTACTGCTCACGTTACCTTTGTATAGACTCTACGCATTGTTCAAGCATGCCATCAGCAGAAGGAAGCTGCATCGATTGATATCTAAGTTCACCGATAAAGCTTCTTGCTGCTGGTCCCAGGCCGTCGCCATCCTCAAATGTGAGGTAAAGCATTGCGCGGCGTAAACCGCCATTGCTATCAAGAGGTAGTGGCAGCAATAGCCCTTCTTCTAATTCTTTTTTAATAATAGCGATAGGTAGCCAAGCAAATCCAAGTCCTTGAGAAATCATATCTACGGACGTTCTAATATGGCTAACCGTCCAGCGTTGCTCGGCGCCAAGCCAACCAGCATCAACTTTACGCTCAGCTGATGAATCTCTTACCACTATTTGACGATGTGACTTTAAATCTTCTAGTGTTAAAGCACGGTCGAGTGCGTGCAGAGGATGATCAACATGCGCTACAGCAGCAAAGTCTATTTCACATAAATCTTCACTGAATCCGCCGGGGTAGGGGAAGGGAGATATCGCGATATCTACATTGCCACTATCAAGCAAGGAGTTAGCGCCGCTCAACACGGTTTCTTCAATCTCGATACGTAGCAGAGGAAATTCTTCAGACACTTTACTTAATACATTATAAAGTAAATCGGAAGGGAAAATGATATCAACGGCGATACGAAGAAGGGTTTCGGTTCCTGCTTGTAAACTAGCCGCTACCGCTTCTAATTTCTGCGCTTCATTTAATACAAACGCCGCTCGCCGATACATTAACTCCCCTTGAGGAGATAACTTTACTTTACGCCCACTGTTTTCAAACAACACAACGCCAATGGCGTTTTCTAACTTTTGAACCGCGTGATGCACACTAGATTGGCTCTTGTGCACTAATGCGGCTGCTTGATTGAAGCCTCCAGCATCTACCACTGCCTTAAACATGCGCCATTGTTCTAATGTAGATTTTAACATCCGCTAGCTCTAATCGATTATTCTGTCACGGTATAGAGGGGTTATACCACAAGCTCCCAGAGGCTGTCAGCGCTTATGCGTCGGTAGCTTGCTTAATATCGCCTATTGAACAGGTTACCACGCTCACATTCTCATACCCCATGTTCATTAGCTGTTCGGCAGCCAATTTGGCGCGAATGCCTGAAGCGCAATGAATATAGATTGGAAATTTGGCATCTTTACATTTTTCGATAACTTTCATCTCAAGTACGCCACGAGGAATATTTAATGCTGCTTCTACAGGGCTAGATGCTGCCTCTGCGGGTTCACGAACATCAAGTAATAAACCATGATTAGAAGATATTTCCTGCATCGCTTCTTTAGCTGTTATACAACGAAGGGGAAAGGGGATATTGGCAAGTCTCGTAGTGATATCGATTAACATTAAAGCACCTTGAAAATTAATGATGAGTTTACTATATAAGGAAAGCGCTATATTTTCTACCACCTACTTTCATTATATTTTTATAAAAAAATGACATTGAGTTTTGGCGTTCGCCGCCATAGTAGTATACTTTAGTATAAGGTGGCGAGTGGTGGCCTATTTACGTAACTTTATAAGTGAGTTGTTATGACTGATAATTTAGCCGTTGATGATTTATCTGTGAACATGAGCGAAATGGCTCAATATACAATGGAAGCTGAGCTCTATCTTAAGCAGTTGGCAAATAAGACCCGTTTAATGGTGTTGTGTTCTTTAATGGACAAAGAGTTATCTGTTACTCAAATGTTGGACCATGTAGATGTTTCTCAGCCAGTAATTTCACAGCATTTAGCGCTATTGAGAGAATCTAAAATGGTAGCCACACGCCGAGCTGGACAAACCATTTATTATCGATTAGCCGATGAAAGAGTGAAGCAAACTATTGGCTTGCTCCACAAGTTCTTTTGCGCTCAGAACGATTAATTAAGTTTGCTAGAATCTAGCTCAGTAACAAACGGTAAATCACCAAAGCTTAAATAGATTTTCGACCTAACTAGACAAGTTTAGCGTTTGCCACCAATGCCTCTACATATGCAGCGTCATCCAATTTATCAAGATCAACTTCCGGTCTAGCCATCAAACCCTCATGTGTTAGGTCGACAGAGACATTGTGAGAAGACCAATCAATATTCTTGATGTCAGAGGGCAGTACTGCAAGCTTTTTACCACCAGGTAGCCAGTTGTTTGTATCTACCACTAGCATTTGAATTTGCCAGCTTTCAATATCAAACACAAAATCGCTAATGTGCCCAACGTTATCTTCTTGGGTTGCCACTTCGTAGCCACTGACCTCGCCGCAAGCTCTTAAGTGATTTTCAGGTTTATTGTCTAACTCTTCTTTACCCATAGCGGCTAACTCAGGATCCGCTAGCTGATTAGGGTGAGCGAAATCGCCCCACGCACCAGGACCAATCCAGTAATAGCCATAGCCAAAGTAACGAAATAGTGTTTCTTCGAATTCTCTTGAAACCGGTTTGTGTTCGTCAATAGATGGGCTATTTTTAAGCGTGTCTGAGGTCATGGAAACATCAACGGTTTCTTCTTCCTGATCCAATCGGGTGATTGAAATAGGTGATATCACCACTTTCCTGCTAAGTGGAAGCCATGTATTCGTATCGGCAACTACATATCTAATGACAAAATCTTTATCGTCAAAAAGTATATCTCGTACGCCGCCTATGTCCTTATCGGTAGCATGAATTGAAAAATGTTTAATTTGTTTATATGACACCATCATCGCTGCGCCTCCTTTGCCTTCAGGCTTGGGTAATTCATTAGATATTGTTCTACTATTTCTCAACAGCGTGGTTTGCGTAAAATAGCAATTTCACAAAGCTAAGTTATTAATATAGAACCATCTGTTAGAACATTACAAATATGCAAAGATTTGTTCGCGCGCAATCTAGATATGGATCAACAAAGCGGTGAAAAGCGAGGGAAATATCACAAGTAAAAGCAACCAGCACGATTTCCACCGAGCTGGTTATACATAAATCGAACGCAAAATTACGCTACGTCAAATGCTTCGTCACTGTAATCTTCATCGTAGTCTGACTGATTACTCGCAGCGGTGCTATGCAACGTGTAGAAGTGCTTCTTGCCTCGAGATAAGCGTACATACTTGGCCCAGGTGCGCTCAATAGTATTATCAGCATCCACTTTACCACTAACAAAATCTACAAAATGACGCTCATCATCCGTCTCTGGTGTTAACTCTCCGCATTCCAGTGCCAGTAGGGTTTTTCCATAACCGGTTAGTATATCTGCCTCACCAATACTGAAATCGCCAGATTTTCGAAAGCCATAAGGAAATTTTTGTCTATCTATAAAAGGTTTTTGAGAAACGCGAATTGATAAATTTTTCATGGTTGTACCCAGCCTTGAGTTGTCTTCAAGCGAACTTTTAAGACAAAAGAATCAGAACATAAAACAAAACATTTTTTCCTTATCAATAAAAAATTTTGTTGGAAAATGCAAAGTGTAAATATGTACGAATTTATTGGGTGTAAAAAGTGTATTTTTCCAAAGATATTTTCTTCTATTTTCATCTAAGGCCATGAATAAGATGTAATTTTTTATTTTTTGGATTCGGCAGTGAAAAGGTGGCTGGACGTGGGTGAATTGAAGGGATGAAGCGAAATACGTGAATGAAACCCACTATAAAAAATTATTGTCGCAACGATGATAAAAATTCGTTTTCTATTTTTGGTACCAAGACAATAATGACGACGTGGCAATAACCTAGAGATAGACATGAGTAAAGACTATCGTTACCAAAGTGAAGAATTGGACTCGGTAGAAGAGGAAGACTTTCACACCAAGAAGGTGGGCACAAAGCGCCACCAAAGCGTAAAAAACAAACAAAATCGTGACTTACAACGTCGAGAGAAACAGCGCCGTTTAATGCACGAAGGTAGTTAATACGCTTCTTAGTTGAAAATAAATACAACGCACTGCTTTTATAGCAGTGCGTTGCTGTGCTTTTGTGTTTACATGCCGTATCATCTGTGACAGTTTACAATCACTTATTTATCGGTTTTGTAAGAAGCATGGATATACGCTTTCTCACCACATTTATTGAAGTTGCAAAAACCCGACATTTTGGCAAAGCAGCTGAAAATCTCTATTTAACGCAATCTGCGGTAAGTGCGCGGATCAAGTTGCTAGAAGAATACTTTCATACCACGCTTTTCATACGCCAGCGCAACAGTATTCAGCTAACCCAATCCGGTGAAAAGCTGTTGCCGTATGCACGTCAGCTATGCAGCACGTTAAATGAAGCCAAGCAAGAACTGCAAATTCAATCTTCTGAATACGTGGTGTGCGGGGCAACGCAATTGGCCAGTGAATTAATGCTGCCAACCACCTTAAGTCACCTTCACAATACCTTTCCCGACTGGTCTGTTAAAGCAGAAGTACTCTCACTTGATGGGCTGTCTCGTCAATTACACGAACGGGTAACCGATTTGGCGTTTTCAACCGAGCCGCTCAAGTCAGAAGAAGTTAAAAGTGAAGTGTTACTAGAAAACCAATTAGGGTTATACCGAATTGGTGAAGGTAGTAATGTGGTAGACGCGGCAGAGTTTGTCGCTATTGATTGGGGTAGCAAAGCCAGAGATTTGTTACTGACGTTATACCCTCAGCTTCGTGATGCTAAACTGCGTACGAACTCACTCAATTTAGCCCTTAATAACCTACAACATGAAGGTGGTGTTGCTGTACTCCCTGAAGGAGCGGTAAATCAACTTGATCCAACTATCGCAATTTCACTAATACAGCCTTTAGAAGGTATCACCATGAAAGTTTACCTTCACACCATGAAACAAGTTAGGCGTGTAGGGCTTGAAGCCTTAATTACAAGTGTATCGGCCATACACCCAGCCAAATAGCAAAGAGAAAATTATGACGACTCAACACCCATTATTACAAATGAACGCGTTCGAACGCTTAGAAGCCAGCGTTGAACTAATTAAAACTTCGGGCAAACTTTTCATTCTTAAAGATGAACATGGTTGCGTGATGTTAACGACAGACGATGAAGATGGCATTCCTGTATGGCCAGAATCATCTCTTGCTTTGCTGTGGGCAACTGAAGATTGGTCAGACTGTGAAGCGATGGAAATCTCAACTAAAGACTTTCTTACCAAATGGGTGGGCGGCATGACACAAGACAATCTTACGGTTATGATTTGTCCGGTACCAGGAGAAGAAGGCGAAGTGATGGAACCAGAGGAATTTGCACAGCAAATTTAATGATCCCATCATTTGCTTCTAGCGTTTCAATATTAACGGATTATCATGATTGAAGAGGAGCTACCATGTTTACTGAACAACCGACTATGAGCAGTTTGTTTGAACAGTTAGGGCTAGCTAGTAGCGATGAAGCGATAGAAAGTTTTATTGAAACGCACAAAGGCTTAAATAAGAGCCAACATATTTTCGAAGCGCCGTTTTGGTCTGAAAGCCAAGCGGATTTCTTGAAAACGGCTATCGAAGACGACGCTGATTGGGCTGAAATTATTGACCAACTCAACGTACGTTTGCACTAGTCGCCTGATGCTAAATCATTAATTCTCGATTCTAGGTCGGCAAGGGTGGCTTTTACTTGAAGTAGAGCCGCCTTCAGTGTTTCAACGGTATCGGTATTGTCGTCTGTGCTTTCACTGGCACTGTTGTTCTCACCTAGCTGACAAAATGTGTGGTTATAGCGTATCTCTCTTTTACCAGACTCTCTTGGTAATGAGTAAATAAGCGCATCCGGCTGGTAAGCAAGTAAGCTGCTGATGGTTGCCTCTACGTCACTGATGTCAGCAAATTGCGCTATTCGCTGGCACCGCCCTCGCAATTCGCCAGGGGTTTGCGGCCCTCGAAGTAAAAGTTCGGTGATAATGGCTTGCTGATGGTCGCTAAGTTTTATGTCACCGAATTCAGTATTACAAAAACGGTGGGAATATTTGTCTACTCGGCTACCATAGCCAGATGAAGCTTGAACAATTCGTTTACCTTTCAATCCATCAAGTATTTTAATAACTTCGTCTTCAGTTAACTGGGTGACGGGCAATCGGTTACTTTTTTGGTTACATCCATTGGTGAGTGCATTAAGGGACAAAGGGTATTGTTCAGGCGTAGTCACTGACTTTTCAAGTAATACACCAATAACACGTGCTTCCATTTCAGATAACGTCGTGGTCATGATAAATATTCGGTCTTTAAGTATTTACGTATGAAAGTATAGTAACAACTCTCATGGAAGTTTTATATTCTAACCTGAAAGCAGTTAAAGGAGTGGTTAAGGTTTGATAACGCCGAAAAAAGAGGAACTTTGGTTTTTACCCTTAGGGGGAACTGGGGAAATAGGCATGAACCTGAACCTGTATGGGCATGACGGCAAGTGGTTAATGGTAGATTGCGGGGTATCATTCGACGAACCGCTTATTCCGCCTTATCGCTATTCTGGCACAAACAAGCAAACCCATCATAGGGTAGTTGCACCAGATCCCACCTTCATTGCAGCACAAAAAGAAAATATTGCCGGTATTGTTATCACTCATGCGCATGAAGATCACGTGGGCGCATTGCCCTATCTGTGGGCGCGTTTTCAGTGCCCCATTTATACCACCTCTTTTACTGCCGAAGTGTTGCGCCGCAAACTTGCACAAACAAAATTGATCAATAAAGTACCTATAGTAGAGATAGCTTCTGAGCAAACGCTGACACTAGGGCCCTTTGATGTTAGTTGGTTATCGGTAACCCATTCGTTGCCCGAACCATATGCGTTAAAAATAGCCACATCGGCGGGCACGGTTTTACATACTGCCGACTGGAAAATTGACGCCCAGCCAATTACCGGTAAGCCTTTTGATAGTAATACCTATCGCGCCCTAGGGAAGGAGAATATTCTTGCCATGGTGGGAGATTCTACCAATGCAACGAAACCGGGTTTCTCCATCTCTGAACGCAATTGCTACGACGGTTTGTTAAGCACAATTAAACCACTGCAGGGCAGAGTAGTAGTGACGTGTTTTGGGAGTAATATCGCGCGGCTAATTACCCTTGCTAGGGTTGCCCAAAAAACCGGGCGTTACATCGCACTGTACGGTCGCTCACTCATCAATATGTACAGCATTGCCCGCCAAAAGGGCATTTGGCCAGTAGATTTGCCAGTAGCAGATGCGTTTCACTTAGGGTACTTACCACCAAATGAAGTGCTTGCCGTGGCAACGGGTAGTCAGGGCGAGAAAAATACAGCACTTTCTCGAATGGCTAACGACAGCCACCCCCATTTACAGTTAGATAAAGGCGATACCGTCATTTATTCTGCTATTGCTATACCAGGTAACGAAGACAGTATTAAGCGAGTAAACAGTGTGCTTAGTGCTAGAGGTGTTAAAGTAATAATGAGCGAAGACAGCCAACTGCCCATTCATGCAAGCGGTCACCCGTGCGCCGAAGAGCTTAAACTCATGTATCATTGGGTAAAACCTCAAATTGCTATTCCTGTACACGGTGAAGAGGTTCACTTAAAAGCCCACGCGATGATAGCTAAAGAATGTGGGGTGAAAAAACACTACGTGGGGCAAAACGGTGATTTGTATCGCCTAGCACCTCAACCAAGTATTCGGCGGCAAGTTATTAATACTGGGCGAGTTCCTGTCCAACAAGACTAATGAAGTTAAACGGAAGCGAGTCTCAGTAACTTAATGGTACTGGCTGCAATTTACTCAAACATTCTGATACACTATAACAAATAATAATAACGATTCATTCAAACGAGTTGTCATGCGCTGGTACCTAATCTCAGTTTTATTTGCTGTTTGTTTCGTTAGCACTGTTAGCTACGCTGAGTCTCCCCGTCTTTCAAATCCCGTATTTCAATCGCTGTCCACTAAAAATGGGCTTCCACAAGACGTTGTCAACGATATCGCGATAGATGCAGATGGCTTTGTATGGATAGCCACTGATGGCGGCGTAGCACGTTGGGATGGCGTTAGAACAAAAATCATAAAAGGCCCGAACGATCTTTTCGTTAATGCATCTATAAACAAAATTAGTTTAGAAACTGACAAAGCATTATGGATAAGCACGTACGCGTCGGGTGTTTTCCGTCTTGATTTCGACACCCAAGCCATCACCAAACAAGTGGCGTTGCCTTTTTCAACTCAAGAAGATTGGTTTCAGGATGTGAGTCAGTTTTTTTGGCAAAATGAAACCACCTTATTCATTGGTATGCCTGAGCAGGTCGTTCGTTTTGACACTAACACCATGTCTTACGAGACAATCTTCACACTTAGTGACGAACTGATTGCTCAGCGGCATTTTATTCGAGATATTATCGTTGTAGACAACTGGCTGTTACTGGCTACTAGTGATGGATTAGATGCCTTCGATTTATCCAATGCCGATGCAACAGCTATCTCCGTTAGTTACTTAAACGGGATTGAGCCTGACGTGGATAACCTAAACACCAAATTTCTGATGCACGACGCACAAGGTAGAATTTGGCTCGGTACGGTTAATGGGTTATTTCAGACCACGAAAGGTGAGTTGTTGTCGCATGTTGTTAGTGGTAAGCCCTCGGGATTTCAGCGAGTAGTGAGAAGCCGTAACATTTGGACGATGGAACAACGTGACGATAATGCATTTTGGTTTGGCACCAACGAAGGTCTTTTTGAATTACAACTTAGCCAAAACAAGTGGGTGAGTGAACACATCCTTGAGCCACATAACGGCAGAACAGAACTCTCTAATAAACGCATTCTTGATATTGAAACCGATTATTCGGGGAACTTATGGTTAAGTTCGGTCTATGCGGGGGCACTGTATTTTGGTGTGAAAAGCGCCGAAATTTATGCGATTCAAAACAATCGAAATGACAAGAGTACCGCGCTAAGCGACAGTGTGGTTTGGTCTTTAGCGCAAACCGATAAGGACGTCTTGTGGATTGGTACCGAGAATGGGCTGAATCGATTTAACCTAACTACGCGCACATCAGAACAGTTCATTACCTCTGATAGTGAATTCGTCGCCGAGAGAGAGTGGCTAATCGAAAAGTTAGTTCCCGCAGGCGATGGCAGGTTGTTTGTGCAAACATACATGGGTATTCGGTTGTTCGACCCCAGCACAGGGAAATTGACCATACCACCATTGCAATCATCTTTTGATAGCGATGTGTTCAATGCATGGAACTCGAGTATTACCATCGGAGCTGACGGCGACTTATATTTTGTTGGTAATCATTACTACCGCTATAACTTAGACGTGCAAAGGTTAGATATTATCGATTTGGACGAGGATATCTTCGATATCAATTTTTCCATTGGCTTCTTAGGTGCCTCTCCTTATCACAATAATCGTCTGTTTCTCGCCATGGTTGGCGGTTTATGGTTGGTCGACCCAGTTACCCTAGAGCACGAGTTGGTATATCGTTTTTCAGAAAAACAACGAGCGAATGAACGGTCGATAACGTCGTGGGTTATCGATAACACAGGTGTGCTGTGGCTAGCCTTTAGCGGGTATGGGTTATTCGGAGTAGATGCTGATACCTTTGAGCCGCTTTACAATTTAAACGAAAGTAATTTGTTGCTCTCTAATATCGTTTACGGTCTACAAAAAGACAGTAATGGGGACATTTGGTTTAGTTCGCATTCTGGGTTGCACAGATATTCACCAGCCTCAGCCCAAGTGCAAAACTTTATTTATGGCCGCGAATTATCGGTGTCAGAATTTAATCAAGGGGCATCACTTGAGCTCATAGATGGGCGACTCGCCTACGGCTCTACTTCCGGCGTTGTGGTGTTTTCACCCGCTTTGCTGAAACAGATAGGCAACAACTCTAATCTCATTTCAAGACAAACTGCCATTACAGACGTTAGCGTAGATTCCCGGGAATTACGGCTTCCACTGGGTAATCTAAACGGACAGAGTATCACTTTGGATTATCAAGATTACGGAATGACCATTCACTTTTCATCCTTGTCGATGAATGGAGTGGGTAAAGCAAAGTATCACTACACCTTATTGCGCAACAACCAAGTGGTTAGTGATGGTGTGTCAGAAGACGATAAAATTACCTTAACTAACTTAGAGCCAGGTCGTTATCGGTTCACAGTGGGGCCATTGGCCAGCAGTGTGGAATATAACGTTTTACCCGCCACTATAACGTTTGAGATGCCCTATGTCCCGTGGCGGTCGCCCTTTGCTTATGCAGCGTATTTCACCTTAATACTGCTGATGATTATTGCGTACGTGGTTTCACGCCAGCGTCATTTATTTCGACTTCAAAAAGCGCAGCAGCAAGCGTTGCTTTTTAGCGATGCGTTTCGACAAACCCGCGACTGGGTACTTATTTTTGATAAAAATAAGGTGCCTGTAGCTGCAAACCCCGCATTTGAAAACGTATTTAATTTCAACACCAAAGAGTCGCTAGACAAGCAAATAGATAGGCTTTTTACCCGTTATCCTACATTAGAATGGCAGCTATCTGGCAAGCTCTCTGAGCTTAAAGGGGGAGAGTTCTGGAAAGACGAGGCGGTTATTGAAGGTGCTGATACAAAACAGTACGACGTTCTTATAGACATCAGCGCGGTTAAAGGGAACGAAAAAGACGAGCAAGCTGATCATTATCTACTTGTGGTGTCTGATATTACTGAACAGAAAAATGCAGAACGTAAACTATTAAAGTTAGCTAATTACGATAGCCTAACCGGCTTAGTTAACCGCAGCTTACTGTTGGACAGACTAGAACATGCTATTGCTGGAGCGCGTCAACAAAGTGCCCATGTGGCAGTGTTATTTGTCGATTTAGACCGCTTTAAAGGTATTAACGACTCACTTGGTCACGATTATGGCGATAAGCTACTTAAAGTCGTGGCGAATAGAATGCGTAACCTAGCATCTGACGCAGGTACTGTAGCGCGGTTGGGCGGCGACGAGTTTGTAATCGTCATTGAAGACATGAAAACCACGGATGGGCTAACCTCCTTTGTGGCACAATTAATCGAGTCGGTTGAAACACCTATCTCGCTGGCTAACGAAGTGCTTCGGGTGTCATGCAGTGTGGGGATTGCCTTTTACCCCGACGATGCCACAGAGCCCGCCGAGCTTATTAAGCAAGCCGATGTGGCCATGTATTCAGCAAAGAAAGACACGCTAAGTGGCTTCACGTATTTCACAAAAGACATGAACGACAGGGCTAAACAAAGGCTCATCACAGAGAACTTAATAAAACGGGCTTACTCTGAAGACAGTTTTTTCAATTATTACCAGCCAATCATTAATACCCACGAAAAAAACACGGTAGGGGTTGAACTGTTACTTCGTGGCGAGCTTGATGGTAACCCCATTTATCCTGACGTCTTTATTCCTGTACTAGAAGAGCTAAGGTATATTATTGAAGTCACTCGAGCGGCGATGCGCAGGGCTGCCGAAGACCTTGCTACATGGTATGAAAACGGCTTCACAGGGTTCGTATCAATCAATTTATCTGCCCTTCATTTTAAAACCGAATTTGATTTAGAAGGTGTTTTTTCGTTACTAAAAGAATTCAATCTGCCAAAAGAAGCGTTTCGTTTTGAAATTACAGAAGGTGTGTTGATGGATGATAGTGACAATGCGCTGCGTCAAATTGAGCGCTTTGTTGATGCAGGTTTTATTCTAGCGTTAGATGATTTTGGCACTGGCTACTCGTCGCTAAGTTATCTTAAACGTTACCCACTATCGGTACTTAAAATTGATAAAAGCTTCGTTGACGATATGGCGCCAGGCAATGCGAATGATGCTTTGGTAACCACCACTATAACCCTTGCTAGTAGCTTAAATATGCTGAGTGTTGCTGAGGGCGTAGAAACTCAAGAGCAGGCGTTAAGTTTGTCTGAGAAGGGATGTGTTTTACACCAAGGCTACTTTTACGCTAAACCTATGCCTAGCAGCGAACTATTCCCCTACCTGAACAAAAAATGGTGAGTGCATTTTGCTAATCAAGTGCATTGTTAACTTTTAAAGTGATGAGGAGATGCGTGTTTGCTTAAAATTAACGCGTATTAGATCATCATAGAAGTTAAGTCTAAACTATAAGAAATCTAAATTTCAGGCGCTATGCCACGTCATTCATCGCATGAAATGTAAACGTCCGTTTAAAAAGCTTGTTATTCATCTGAAAATAAGGCTTATTAGATATCTGTGAAATGATTGTAAAAATAAGCTACATTATAACAACATATGAGTGACCTATGCCGCTAGACATGACAGCAAATGCAAACAGCACTGAAGTGATTAAATCGCCATTAAGTATGTTGTACCACTGGGAACAAACCAGTGGGGACGACGTTTTCCTTACTCAGCCTGTTAATGGTGAATATCAAAATTATACGTGGAAGCAGGTGGGTAACCTAGCTCGCCGCGTGGCAAAACGCCTTGAAGAAATGGCATTGCCTGCGGGTAGCCGTATTGGTATTTTCTCAAAAAATTGTGCCGAATGGTTCATTACCGATTTAGGTATTATGATGGCAGGGCACGTCTCCGTGCCAATTTTCTCTACTGCTGGCCCTGATACCGTACAATACGTTCTAAAGCACGCCGACGTTCAATTATTATTCGTAGGCAAATTAGATAATACTGCAGAGCAAGTAGCCTCTATTCCAGCTGAATATAATACTGTTGCCTTTCCTTATCCGAATATCGCTACTAAGCAGCAATGGAAAGAGTTTATCGATTGTTCGCCAATAGATGACTCGCCTGTTCAAGATATGAACAGCATCATGACCATTATTTATACGTCAGGCAGTACGGGTCAGCCGAAAGGGGTAGTACATAGTTATTACACTATTTGTTGGGCTGCACAGCAATCGTTAGAGCAACTTAACGTCAACCGTGACGATAGGCTTCTAAGCTATCTTCCTCTTGCTCACATCACCGAACGTGTACTGGTTGAATTGGCAAGTTATTACAGTGGTGGCAAAATTCACTTTGTTGAAACGTTATCGTCGTTCCAACGTGATGTACTTCACTGCGAACCTACCTTGTTTATTTCTGTACCTCGCCTTTGGACTAAGTTTCAGATGGGCGTGTTGGCTAAAATGCCACAGAAAAAGCTCGATACCTTACTGAAAATTCCAATTATCAATAAGCTGGTAGCGAAGAAAGTACGTAAAGGAATTGGTATCGACAGCGCGCGATTATGGGCCAGTGGTTCAGCACCATTAGCGCCTGCCGTTATTGAATGGTTCGCTAAAATTGGTGTGTATATCTCAGAAGGTTGGGGTATGACGGAAAACAGTGCCTACGGTACTAGCAGCGTACCTTTCCGCCACGACAAGATTGGTTGTATCGGTAAAGCTTATGATGGCGTTGATGTTCGCATTTCAGAAGAAGGTGAGATTCAGGTTAAAGCGCCTTGTAATATGCTGGAATACTACTTAGAACCCGATAAAACGGCAGAAGTTTTTACTGAAGATAAGTACCTTCGTACGGGCGATAAAGGTGTTATTGATGCAGACGGTTACGTTAAGATTACTGGCCGATTGAAAGATATTTTCAAAACAGCCAAGGGTAAATATGTAGCGCCAGCGCCTATTGAAGCCAAATTCATGGAAAACCCTATCGTAGAACAAGTTTGTGTAACGGGGAATAACCTTCCTCAGCCTGTCGCCTTATTAGTACTAAGTGAAGATGCACAAAAGCATGATAAATCCAGTGTTGAAGCTAGTCTTAAAAAGACCTTCGAACACATCAATGCGAAACTAGAGAGCCATCAGGTCATGGATCGTGTAGTTATCATGAAAAATGAGTGGAGCATTGAGAACGACTTACTTACCCCTACACTCAAGGTAAAACGTCATGTGCTTGAAGAGCGCTTTGATATTGTTATTCAAGCTGAATACAAAGAAAAATTAGTGTGGGTAGATGCTTAACTTATCAGTTTAGCAGCATCAAAAATAACAAAGCCGAGCACATGACTATGCTCGGCTTTTTTGTAGGTGCTGTTAGGTAAAGCGCAACTAGCACTAAGTCATTTAGGTTACGCAGTGTATCTTGCTTGAAGCCCTTTATACACGTTGTCACTGAAACTGGCGTCAGACAGGTTCAAGTCATTCATGACTTCCACCAAATGTTCGTTATCTTCGCGGCCTTGCCACTCTTTTTTGTATGTGCCTTCTTTATAACCGTTATCTTGACGGAAAAAGTTTAAAACGTTTTTGCCCACGTACTGGCGATAAAGTTCATCGGCATGCATATCGCACTGCTCAACAATTTCCATGAAAAGGGGCACACTAAAACGTTTAGCGGCACAAAGCCCTGTCATCAATTCTAAATTGTCTAGCAGCGACTGTTGTTTGGGGTGGTAGTCTTTGCCGTCGAAAGTAACGGTAACATCACCTAACGCCAATTGCGCGGCAATGCTTTCAGCAGCAGTACTGACTTCACCTTCAGAATCAATGATGCATGCAGATAGAGCGAAGTGCCAAATATCAACCAATTCCATTTGCAGTTGTGGCAAGTCTTTTTGCTGTGCTTTCCACCATTTCCAGCCGTGGTGCTCAATAGCTTCAACGGATTCCACCATGGCTGCTCGCAAGTAACCGTAGCCTGCGTTAATCCAATCGGGATTAACTTTTGTGTTCATTTTGTCTTGTAGCGCAAGCATGGTGGCAAGTTGTTGTTGTGTAAGCATTATTTTTCCTAAAACTAAGTCTTTATCAAATTAAGCACTAGGTTGCGGTATGCGTAATTTCTAATTGAGGAAATTGTACTGCAATGCGAAGAGTCAGTGAATGTTTATTGATGACTTATTTAGCTTAAATTCCGTTGCAGGTTCAGGGTGTCAGTCCCTCGTTTAGTGCTTGATAGAAGCTTTATTCATGGTGCATAAATGGTGCATCTGCACCATTAGTAACCTAAGGAAAGACTTATATAAATTAGAGTTTTAATTAACTCGTTGTTTTAATTGAAAATAAAAGTTGGCACTTAACCTGCAAAATCAATTTTGTTAACTGTGTTATGCAGTAGCGCTAACGTGAATGAGCGCCAGGCAACGTTTATTCACGTTGCTACTGGGTAACCCGTAAACCTTACCCATACAGGTTTTTCGTGTCCTGAGGCCTGTATGGGTTTTTTTCTTTTTATTGTCTGTCCCTATTAGTTATCTACTAAATACCACCCCTTAATAATATCGCTTAAATCTGTCTAATTTCAGCTTACCTATCCAACGAATTACGATACACTCATTATCATAACGCCCGCTGAATACGACAAAGGATTTTCCGATTGCTCGCGCTTTATCCATCGAACAAACTTGAACACCTCAGCTTCCTCCTTACCACGCTAATTAAGCATCAACCCAATGGTGTTTTTACGCCTGAAACCATACTGGTAGAAAGCCCAGGTATGCAGCATTGGGTAAGTATGCAACTTGCTAAAGAGCAGGGCGTGGCGATGAATCTTGATTTTCCTTTGCCGGTTAGATTTATGTGGAACACGGCAAGGCTGGTGTTGGGTAAAGATAAAGTACCTAAGCAATCACCTTATCGACGTGAAGTCCTCGTATGGCGCATTGATGCCCTTTTACTAGAGGCATCGGGACTAGAGGTATCAGGACGAGAGGCATCTCTACAATCTTCGGCAGCGTTCGAGCAAGTTAATAAATACTGGTTACAAGCGGGAAGTGAGCAAGAGCAGGGCGTACAACGGTTGCAATTGGCAACGGCGCTTGCCGATGTGTACGAGCAATATTTGTTATATCGTCCAGATTGGCTGTTTGCATGGGAAGAAAGCCAGCGTAAAAGCAATGATGAATCTGAAATTTGGCAAAGTGAAATATGGCGCCATCTAGTCAAGCAAGAACCTTTACATCCTGCACGACTGCACCAACTTACCCTGACTGCGTTAAATAACGGCGATCATCTAAAAAGTGGTGATAGCGAATTACCTAATCGTATTGTGGTGTTTGCTATAAACACTATGGCGCCGCAGTTGATTGCCTTTTTCGATGCGCTAGCGGCGCACATTGATATTCATATTTTTCATCTGAACCCAAGTGTGAATTATTGGGGCGATGCGAAAAGCGATAGTGAACTAGCAAGGCAGCTGCGCATGGATGGGCTAGAGAAATGGATGCAGCAAGACCAAAGTAACCCGCTGTTAGGCAATTTGGGCCAGCAGGGCAGAGAGCTTTTTAATTTGCTCACCGATTTAGAGACCTTTGAAGTCAGTGCCTTCGACGCACCTATTCCTGCAGATAGCGAAACGGGTGAAACGTTACTATTAAACCAAATTCACAACGACATATTAGAAGCGTTACCCGCTATGCCTTTCGCAAGCATACAGAGCACAGAAGCAGACAACACCGATAACGCTGATGACAGTGTTACCATTATGTGTACGCATTCAGCGCTGCGGGAAGTACAGGTGTTGCACGATCATTTACTGCACTGGTTATCGCAAGACTCATCGCGAACGCCATCCGACGTGCTGGTGATGTGCCCCGCGATAGAAAACTATGCCCCATTTGTTGATACCGTATTTCATAGAGTGGGTACCAAACCGCTAGGGGGCAATGGGCCTGTACGCTTACCATGTTCTATCGCAGATAGAAGCCCCATGGATGCAGAACCTCTTATTGCCGCCTACATGACGCTACTTCATTTGCCAGATAGCCGTTTTGGCGTATCAGATATCGTGGATTACTTACAACTAGATGCGGTACAAAAGCGCTTTAGTATTGCACAAGACGATATTGATCAAATGACGGTATGGCTTAAGCAAGCCCATATTCACTGGGGATTAAATGGTAGCCACAAAGCCAATGTATCGTCAGGGGCCACCCATGAAAACACTTACAGCTGGTGGTGGGGAATTAGGCGTTTATTGTTAGGTATGTTAGCGCCAGATAGTGAAGGTGTTATTGACGACATGCTGACTATTCCTGATGTGGAAGGTCAGTCGACGGTAACGCTTGGTAAGCTTATCCATGTTATTGAGTTACTAGGCAGATTTGCCACTGAGCTTAATACCCCGCGAAGCCCGAATGCATGGGGTGCCGATTTATTGGCCCTGCGTGATACCTGCTTTACGCCAACCAAAGAACAAGAACACAGCTGGGATCTTATTGCTAAAGTTGCCGCTGATTTGTCTGCTCGATGTGAAGAAGCCGATTATACCTACGATTTAAGTTTACGTCAGGTGCGGGAATTACTGTTAAGCCGATTTTCCTCTCCCGATGCGGGTAATCACTTTATGACGGGGCAAGTCACGGTATGCTCCATGCTACCTATGCGTAGTATCCCGTTTAAAAAAGTGTGCATATTAGGGCTTAACGACAGCGAGTTTCCGCGTAAGTCTACACCGTTAGGGCTCGATTTAATGGCGGGGCCTGATAGAAGAGTGGGCGATCGTTCTCGTCGTTTAGAAGACAGGTATCTTTTTTTAGAAGCGATTATTTCGGCCAGAGAAAGCCTATATTTAAGCTACCAAGGTAACGATGTAAAAAATAACAGTGAGCGGCAGCCCAGCCTAGTGTTAGGCGAATTTCTTGATATGTTAGACACGGGCTATCAGGTAAACATTGGTCATTATTTAAAACATGCCCCATTGCACCCGTTTAGTGAAAGTGCTTTTACCGGCACACTTCCAAGCTATGAAACGGGCTGGTTGCGTCTAGCCCAATCACTACGAGACGCCGCTACGGGTGGCCGCAACATTGACACCAGCGAAGAAAGCAGCGAAGAAAGCAGCAAAGAAGCTGGGGAACAAGCACATTCACTCGCGCCTTTGGCGGTAGACAGCTCGCCTGAAAATACCAGCTTTCAGTGTATGCAGGTGGCTCGAGCGTTTAGCGACCCACTAGCGTTCTTTTCTCAGCAGCGATTGGGGGTAAATTTATCCCAATCGGTGACTTTGCTAGACAATAGCGAACCTTTTGAAACCAACGCACTAGTGCGGTACCAAGTACTCGATGCTATGTTTTCTTCCAGTGCTTCATTTGATGATGCCAATGCAGCAACCCTTCAGCACAGCGATAGGGTAGTGCAATTCGCCACGCTTCGTGGTGACATTCCCAATAACCCGGTGGCGCAAGAGGAGCTTGAGCTGTGGAAGGAAAGCGCGGTAGCTCTTACCCAAGCGATGGGACCTCATGATGCCGAACCCAAACGGGCGCAATTTGCAGGCAAACACTTTACGTTTACCGCGAGTGCGCTTGAAGGTGGAAACAGCTTGATGCAGCCGTGCGCAGGCAAGGTGAATGACATTAGAGCGTTAGGTTACTTTATGACACAGCTTGTGTTTAGCGCAAGCGATGAAGTAACACCCTATACACAATACCCGCTAGATATCTTTTACTGCGATTGGGTAAAAGGTGAAACCAAGCTAATGAAGCGTAGCTTTCCGTCAGTAGATAAAACCACAGCCTACCAAATTTTGCTAAGTATTGAATCATTGTTTGTTGAGATATTGAGCGCCCCAACACCCGTATATAGCTCATTAATGAGTGCAGTAGTCAGTGGCACAAAAAAATCCCCCGGAACTCTTCTGGCAAACAAAATCTCCTTACCCACATTTCTGGCTAGCCTTGGCGGCCACGATATAGAAGATAGAGAAAGTGTAGATATACAAGGCGGCGTTGATACTGAAGACACAGATGAATCTTGCAAGTCGCTAATACCGGATATACGTGCATTTTTTGCCAGTGATGATGCCCAGCGCATACTCAAAAATTGGCTTCAGTCATCAGGGCAATTTACTGCTGATATCGCGAGCAACCCTTATGTTAAATGGTTATTTCCTGATGGCGTGAGTTGGCATGATGTGCCAGCCACACACGCATTTTTGTTGTTTGCATTGGTGGCTAACATTTCATCACAGGAGCAGTTATGAGCTTGTCTAAAAGTGCTTCGCAATTGCTAAACGTGCCAGCCATGCCCCTAAACGGCAGGCATTTAATTGAAGCCAGTGCGGGCACGGGTAAAACCTACAACATCACCCGCTTGTACTTACGCTTATTGTTAGAGAAAAAACTTAACGTAAAAGAGATTTTGGTGATGACCTTCACCAAAGCGGCCACCGAAGAAATTAAAGGCCGTGTAGCCAAAACGCTGCGAGAAGCCTCCGCGTTTTGGGAAGCCTGTTTAGACGTTAATGACATTAATACAGCTAGTGCCAGTGCTGGTAATGATAGCGCTAGTATCGACAATGACGATGTAAAGGAAAGCGCTGACCTAGCTGCGCTATTAAACAGTGCCGATCCTGTCTATGCCCACCTCTATAGGGCCTGTTCACCGAAAGACAGTTTGGCCCTGCTAAAAGCTGCGCAATTAGAACTTGATGATGCGTCAGTCTTCACTATTCATGGCTTTTGCCAGCATGTGATTGGGCAATTAGCGTTTAATAGTGGTTTTGCAATGGCGCTGAACTTAAGTAAAGACACTAACGATCTCTATTTGCAAGCAACACAGGATTGGATAAGAAAAGTCTCCCAAAATGAAGACGACTTCATGTTGTTGGCGGAACAAGGCTGGCATGTGCCAGACAACCTATTAAAAGAATTCTCATCAAGCGTAAGAAGTGCGCTTACGCCGGTTTTGCTAGATGAAGAAACCATAGAAAAAGCGTTTATCGCTGGCCTGCACGAAAACGAGAGTACTGCGCCTGCACAGTTTACCTTTCATTATAATAATATTGTGGATAACGAAGCGCTTATTCACGCTCAACTACTTAAAAAACCTGATCATAAAGCGGTGCGTACACCTGAACTTGCTGCGCTCAAATCTTGGCTTGAAAGCGGTGAATATGAGCCGCTACCGGCAGAAGGAGCCGCGTTTCTTGATGGTCGTCGGTTTGGTAGAAATAAGTCTGGGGTAAAAGAAATTCTTGCACCCATTAAAGGCTTTGCCGATGCGATATTAGCAGCATGCAAAGACAAGCAAGATAATCTCGATAAAATTCCCGTTTTTACCCTAATCAACGATGCCATTAGCTTTATTAAAAGCAACGTAGCGGCGCAAAAGCAGCAACTTGGGGTTATCGACTTTGACGACCTTATTCGTATGCTCGCCGATGAAGTGGTTAAGCCTGATAATAGCTTAGTACCTGAGCTTAGAAAGAAATTCCCCGTTGCGTTAATTGATGAATTTCAAGATACCGATGCCAAGCAATACGCTATTTTAGATGCGGTCTATCCCAAAGCATCTATTCACGGTAGTGATGTTAGCGCTAAAGAAGATACGGGTTTCGAAACAGGCGCTGGCAATTCGAAAAGCGAAAACGCGCTTCTGATGATTGGCGATCCCAAACAAGCGATTTACCGCTTCAGGGGCGGCGACATATTTACTTATTTAAAAGCAGGGCAGCAGGCCGATTATCGCTGGGTAATGAACATCAACTGGCGTTCGGTCGCCGGTATGGTGAAGGCCTATAACCGTCTTTTTTATGGCGCGCCGGTTCCGCAAGCCCCCGTTCTACAAGAGCCTGATCTACAAGGGTCTGATCTACAAAAGCTAGGCACACAAGCGCCTAGCCCTAGAGATGTGTTCGGCTTTAATATTCAATACAATCCGGTCGAATTTACACCCAAAGCCGCGGCAGCAACGCATCCACTTAACGATCCTAATGACGAACGTGATGCAATGAATTACGTGAGCTTCAGCTTAGATGAAAAAAGTGATGCGAATACGCTACGCCGTGGTTTAGCGCAATGGATAGCGCAAGAGATTTACCGTTTGTTTAACGAGGTGACTTTTGTAGATGAAAAGGATCCCACTAAACCCGCTAGACCGGTTAAACCTGCCGATATTGCCATACTGGTAAAAAACCGTAATGAAGCTTCCGTCATTAAATATGTATTACAGCAACAGGGTTTAGCCTGCGTTTATTTAAGCGATAGAAGTAATTTATTTGCCACCCCCGAGGCTAAAGATGTGCTGCGCTTACTTAATGGTGTGTGGCACAACACAGATACCAGCAAGGTGGCCTCAAGTTTAGCTTCACCTTTATGGGGGTACACACCGCAAACCCTAGTCAATTTGTTGTATCACGAAGACGATGCGCTATGGGATGAAGCCTATGACAAGGTTACCTCACTACGTGATATGTGGCTTCAAAAAGGCTGCATGAGCGTACTGCTGCACTTAATGCAAGAGAATTACACACCATATGGTTCAGAAGTAGAGCGCGCGCTTACTAATTACCAACATTTAGCGGAAACCTTAGAAAAAGCGGGGGCAACCCATCAGCGCCCCGAGCAATTACTTGATTGGTTACACAAGCAAATTCATCAGCCTGAAAGTGATGAAGAAATGACGCTAAGACTTGAAAGTGACAGCCAGTTAATACGCTTGGTTACCCAGCACGGGTCTAAGGGCTTAGAGTACCCCATTGTGTTTGTTCCCTTTGCTACGGGTTACCGAGACCCAGCGAAAAGTGGAAAGTCGTACTCGCAAATATTCACCTATTACGATGAACAGAGCCAAGAATTGCAGCTGCAATTAGGACGCACTAATACGGCAATTGAACGGGTACGCAAAGAGGGCGACGCTGAAGAAATGCGATTAGCCTATGTAGCCGTTACCCGTGCAGCTCATCGCTGTTATATGGGCGTATTACCACTAGACGGACATGAAAAAACCGCCTTGGCCCAAGCTCTTAACATTAATGACGATGAAGGTCGTGATTGGGGCACCATGCTAGACGCGATTGCTCGTGAACCCGATGCTCACGCTACTCACATTAGTGCTGATTCGATGGCGCATGAGTACTCAAGCTTTGACAGTACAGAAACGGTTGTCCCCTTAAATACGCTAACGTTTGCTGGTACAAGCAGCGAAGATTGGCGGTTATATTCTTTCTCGGCCATTAGCCGCATGACGGTGATGTCAGCAAGCCAAGCAGTAAAAGATGTTAGCCAAACAGTACCCAGCATACCCGTTATGCAAACCGTGCGAGACGAAGAGATAACATCAGATGATGGTTTTGAGGTTAACTCTGCTGAGGTTGTTTCTCAGAACCAAATACGCTTTACCTTACAAAAAGGGGCGAGCGCCGGTAATTTATTGCATGACTTACTCGAGCTAAACGACTTTTCTGCGCCTGATTGGAATGAAAACGGCGCTGAACTTGCCGTTCGATTTGGTTTAGAAGCATCGCGTACAGACGATTTGTATAACTGGTTAGACGAAGTGCTAGCTACGCCATTGGGTACAAAGCAGGCGCCGAGTCATTTAACCTTATCAGACCTTTCACTACCGCAAACCCTTCGGGAAGCGGAGTTTTATTTTCCCATGAACGAAAGTAAATGGAGCGAACTAAAGCACATATTATTCGAACATAGAAAGTCTGTGGCAAAGCAGCTTGCACTAGATAACAGTGGCGAATCTGCCACAATTTTATCTATATCAGAACCTATTCCAGCAGAGCCTGTTCCGTCTTTAATGATGTCGGCCCTTGAAGGCATGATGCACGGTTTTATCGACTTAATATTTACCTATGAAGGTAAGTACTATGTTGCCGATTATAAATCTACGTGGCTAGGCGACAGTGTGTCTCACTATATGCCTCAAGCATTAAACGCTAATAATCAGCACCATCTATATGACTTGCAGTATTTAATCTATTGCTTAGCACTACATAGATACTTAAAGAATGCCATTGTTGACTATACGCCCGAAGCGCATTTTGGAGGCGTGTATTATTTGTATTTGCGAGGCATGCACCCAAGCAATACGAACGGGGAGGGCGTCTTTTTCACGCCCATAGATAGCGCAACGCTACAAGCATTAGATCGCTTATTTACAGGCTCAGAGATTGCACCAGAGATTGCAGACGAAGGCATAGACGTCATCGACGACAAAGAAGAAGAAAAAGAACCTTCAGGAAAAACGGTTTCTAGCGAAGCGCTTTCAAACAAGCAAGGCTTAAATGACCCGTCAGCCGATGCAGTGCAAGGGGAGTTGGACTTATGATAAATAGTCACGAGTACTTAGAACAACTTTTCGGCATTGAAGCTATCGATCGTTTTGTGGCACTGGAGTTTGCGCATTGCGAAAGCCTAACCGACGCTGAACAGGTTATTTGGTTACACCTGTTGGTAACGTTGTCATTTATGCAGCGCAGCGGTCATAGTTGCTTGTTACTCACTGAAGTCGCGGGAGCTCGGTTGTTTGTTGAGCCCCTTCTCGAATCAGAAGCCGAATTAGAAGCCGAATCAGAAGCCGAATTAGAAGCCAAATTAGAAACTGATTCCGAACAGGAACAAGAACGTGAATTAGAAATCGACCCTGATTCACGACCTTGGATCGAATCTGAGCCTCAATCTGCTCAGGTATTGTATGTACAACCTGAACCTACAACATCAGATTCAGTTACGTCATCTCGTAAATTAGGCTACAAATTTCCTGGCCTTACCGAAATGATCAGTGTAATTAAAAAGGCACTGGGCAGTGAAAAGGATGACAAAAATAACAAGATATCCCCGCTATTTGTGTATCAATCAGGCAAATTGTATAGCCGGCGCTACTATAACTTTGAACAAGAGATAGCCGCCAGTATCGCTAATCGAACTCATATCACAGCGCTAAGTGAAGACGGGCTATCACGGGTTAAAGCCTTGTGGCCAGCAATGTTTCCAACCAACACCATTGATGAGCAAGATTGGCAACAAGTTGCGGTGGCCAAAAGTTTAGTGCAACAATTTAGTGTTATTAACGGTGGCCCTGGCACAGGGAAAACCTACACCGTACTCAGGCTGTTATTAGCGCTTCAAGCGTGTAACCAGAATGAACGCATAGTACTAGCCGCCCCAACAGGTAAAGCGCAGCAGCGCATGACCGAGTCTATTGTGAGTAATTTGGAAACCTTACGGGGTAAGGTGGATGACAAATTATTAAATAGTGTACCTACTGATGCTGTCACATTACATAGGTTGTTAGGTCTACGTGAACACACCATCGCCACACGCTATAATCAGCACAACCCGCTTATGCTTGATGTGCTTATAGTGGATGAAGCGTCCATGGTAGATTTGGCACTCATGGCTAGAATTATTCGCGCTCTACCGCCTCGTGCGCGTTTGTATTTTATTGGTGATGCCGATCAACTGCCTGCTGTAGAGTTGGGGAATGTACTTGAGCAACTTGTGCACGATAGCGACGAAGCAGAGTTTGCCGAAATGGGTATATCTGAAAATAACCTAGGCGCAGTGACTAGCGAACTACGTCAGCACATCGCTACCCTCTGTCCACATCTGCCTTTACTTCCGCTCAACGAAAATGCCAAAACCTGGGTACATACCCTTCAAGCCCCTCAGCGATTTAAAGGGCAGGTAGCTGAAGTTGCCACCGCTATTCAGGCAGGAAAAAGCAAGCAGGCGCTTGATGCTATGCATTCAGATGCTGCCACAGAAAAGCTACTCACAGAAAACGCTTCCAGCCAAAAGCCTAAAAACCTAAGCGACAAAAATCGCTGGCTACAAGATGGTGTATTTATACAACCTGAAAGTAAGTTCACAATCAGCGCGTTAAAAAAGTTAGCACAAGAAAGTTACGAACCTGTGTTTCAAGCGCAAAGCGCGAAAGAAGCCCTTAGTTTGCTCAATCGCGTGCGATGGTTGACCCCGATACGAAAAGGCGACATGGGTGTAGAAGGATTAAATGCATTGGTGTTCGATGCGATTAAACACAATATCAAACGCCGCGAAGGTTTTTTCTACCAAGGCCAGCCCATTATGATTGTGAAAAACAATCATCCACAGCGCTTATCAAATGGTGAGGTGGGTATTATCTGGCCTGATTTTAATGGAAAGCTATTGGCTTGGTTTGAAACTCAAGACGGCAACCTACGTTCAATTTCGTTATCTCGGGTTCCTGCGTTTGAAACGGTATTTGCAATGACAATACATAAATCGCAAGGCTCAGAATTTAAATACGTGGTGTTATTACTGCCTAAACCGGAAAGTGAAAAAGCCGCAGGGTTGTTTCATCGGGGCCTAGTGTACACCGGCCTAACGCGGGCGAAAGAAGGATGTTTGATTATCGCGAACACCACCACATTTAGCGCTATGGTAGAACGGCGAGATAAGCGTTTTTCAGGTTTATCAGAAGCGATTAAGATGTGCGTTTTAGAAGGTGAATAACGTGTTGCCGTCTACCGTTAGCGTTCCTAAAGAAACCGAGAATAAGCTGCTGACAACTCGAAAAAAGTAGCGCCAGTAGCTAATAGCGCAGCCTTAGTAAGAAATACCATTTTTGCTGATCTGTCTGCGCGTCGCTTTATGTCTTTAATTATACTGGGGTGAAGTAACATAACCCGTGTTCCTGAATGTCTCTGGGCTTTTTTGCCAGTAGGTATATGCGAAGTGCTGACGTGAAGCGCAGCATGCCATTTTCCGCGCTTATAAATTGTGAAGGTAGCGTGGTTGCATTGCCATTCACGTTATTGACGCCTAGGGGAAGCTGGCCTGAACAAATCGTAAAATAAGCTAGTCCCCCCATATCTACCCATCCTAATAAATTGTCAGGTTTAACAATGAAGCTGTTGTGAGTGAGTAGGTCTGCGTGAAAAGTAATACTCGCACCAAAGACTGGCTTGCTCGCCACCGCAATATCCGCATTAGGGCTTAAGCTAAGTTTATACAAGCCATGATGTTCAGGATGAATGTCGTGGTTTGTATTGCTGTTATTTACTAGCGAGAGCATACACGTAGTCATGTTGGTTTCGGGATAGCTGTAGTGTGGTTTATGTCAGGCAAAATAGCGTTGATATGGATCAAAACGGGTTAAATCTCTGTTTATCGCTTAAGTCGTCATAAATAAACTGTTTAAAAAATGTACAAATTTGGTTGTGTGAGCCATACTTATTTATCTTAATTCGACATGGATGTATGGATTATGCACACAGGCAGACATGAAGCCCTCAAACGTTACAGCCTACTTTTGCTCATTGCTATTTTGGTGGGCTCTGCATACTACTTTCTTCGAATTCAACAGAATGAAATTCAGCAAAACCATGGTTACCTGCGGCAATTAAATGAGGCGGGCAAGAGCCTACAGCAGTCTATTGATATGCTTTTAACAAGCGTGAAAGAGGAGTTTAAGCCTCAAGAAACTAAAAACGAAAGTGGAAATGAGAGCCACAATAGCAATGAAAAAGTCAGTGAGTTTAAAAAGCGTATTAGTTCGAATGAAAACTTTAAACACCTTGTGATAGTGAATAGTACCACTAAAAATGAAGTAGAAAATGATGTTAGTACCGAAGAACCCACTAGGGTCGAAGCAAATAAAGTTAACAGCGAATTTGACGCAAAATCTCGTATTTTTAAAGTTCATGTAGCGCATAACACGGTAACAGTGCCCATCGCTGACCTTATCTCGAATCATTTAAGCCCGTTTCCATTACTGGTGATCAGTGATGAGAATGGAGAGGTCATTGCGGAAAAAAGACATAGTAATTTCGCAAAAGCGCTGTCTGATCTTCGCTTTTCAAACGTAGAAGAATTACTGGGCAAACAAGAAAATAATGAAACGGGTAGTAAAGGTAATCTAAAGGCGAGTGATTCTGTAGATAGGCAAATTGCTGGGCTATACCTTCGGGTTTATCGGCAACCCATTACAATAACTGGCTTAAACACTGGAGGTGAAGACGACGCAACGACGCTCTACCTGCTAGCTTTCGTAGAAAAAAAAGAAGTGGTCCTCAATAACCTTAAAATTGGTAACAATACAGCGTTATGGATAGTACTCTTTTTAACACTGCTCGTTGCTACACTTCCTATTCTTAAAATTCAGTACTGTGCTCCCACCTATAGCTATACGCGTTCTGATGTTACCCAATGTATTTTAGGGTTATTTATTTTAGTTGGAGTTGCCACGATTGCGATAAGCGATCAGCTTTTTTTTAGATATTGGCTTCAACAAAAGACCCTAGATTCCACACATATACACAAAATGATAAGTTCAGATTTCGATAAAGAGTTATCGGAACTGTTGTTATTAGATTCTCGTTATTTTAAGAGAAGCCAAAGTGATGTCATTTCAGGCTGTGTAGATTCAGGCGGTAGCGAGAATAGTGTCAACGTGACTGATTTATTGAATTGCTCGCTTATTAATGAGCAATCAGTAGCTGATACCAGCGCTTATTTTATTGAAAACTGGTTCTTGCTTGGCAAAAGCGGTGTGGTGAGTCGCTATAAAGAGAACAGGCCTGACATGATTTTTCGCCCGCATAAAAACCTTCATAACTTTAAAAAAACACCTCTAAATGAACGTGAGTACTATAAACGAGCGTGGAATGGAGGTCTGTGGCGCCTAGACATACAGCTTGTTGGTAAATTTCACTATAACACTACAAGGCGAAAAGTTTGCTGTGAAAAATTGCTTGAATCAACTAACGCTATACCCCAGCAATTTTTCATTGAACGAATACGCAATATCGATGATGCAAGGTTTAATAGCCAATTGGTTTTCGAACATATCGATAAAGATGGGGAAAATGGCACCGGCGAAATAACCAAGCGTGTAAGCTCTATAGGTACGCTACTGACCAGCTTAAATCAGCGCGTAATGCCGAAAAATATAGGGTATGCCGTTATCGACCAAGTGGGGAAAGTGCTCTACCACAGTAACGAAGAGCGAAGCTTAGTGGAGAATTTCGTGGCTGAAAACGGACACGATTTACAGCTTTTAACGACGCTATCCAACTTACAGAATATAGACATTGACCAGCCCGCGCAGCTCCAGTTAGATTATGGCGGAGAAGAACACAGCATGGTTATTGGGCCATTGCACTCTACCATACCTGAATGGGCGCTTGTGGTGTTCTACAACCAAGAAGAAGCGTCGCAGGTTAATATGCTTCTGGTGTTTCTAGCAGTTATCCTTTACTTAACCCTGTTAATTCCCTTAGTACTAATTAGCCGATACATTAGCTCACAAGGTGTGTGGGCGCGTTTGTTTCATTATCAGTACGATGATGAAAATACCGCTATACCTAACCCAAATAGCACTACACCTAACGCAAATGTCATAGGGGGAGAGCGTAAAACTTATCGCTGGTTGGCCTTATGGATTTGGTCTGCTTGCGCTATGCAAATTTTCACCATTGGCATTATCGATACCGTTATTCCACGGTTGGCCTTTTTGTCTTTTACGTTAACGTTCATGCTCATCATTTTGCAATTTATCTTTGTGCCCGTTGAAATAGAGGGTAAGAAATTATCATTAAAGGCTTTAGCATGGCGATACGTAAGCACGCCTGGTTTATTAGTTCGAATGCCGTTCTTTATTCCGTTGGTTTGCTTCGCCTCGCTGTCATTACTGCTTTTATCGGGAGTTTTCACTAATACTGAAAACAGCCATGTATCTCACTCAAGCTACGATTCGCTGTTTTTTCCGCTATTAGGGATCGGATTATTTTTGTTCTCTACCTGCTTAATGTGGATAAAATCAGTCCGCGAGGGAATTGCTGTTCAATCAGATAAAAAACCCAGTAGTTTGTCTGAGTTGAGTAGTCGCGTGCCGAACAGTTACATTTGGTATTTAGCGGGATGCATTTATCTTGTTACGGTTGTACCTACGGTTCTATTAGTGAATAGCGTAAATAGCTACATGCTAGAAGGGCAGGCAACCTTCCAGAACCAACATCTATTAGAGATGCAGCAACATGTCTCATTGGAAAGCCAGCAGTATCGAGCATTAATGTATCAAGAGCCATTGAGCGCAAGAGACGGGCTACCAGCTGCTAACCCCGAGATCCCCTTCAAGACCATATTCCCGGCATTAGAACGAGAGAATTGGGTAACATTAGATAAAGCTAAAGACTATTCATCGGTATTGAACAACAACACTGATACTTTTATTAACGCTATTGTCAGTAGTTTAGCGTTGCAAACGGATTCTGCAGCCGAGTATCGATTCAAAGCGGGGACTGACATAAAAACAACCAGTAACCATATACTCCATTACTCATCACAACGCTTCATGCGATCATCCAGTGCCTTCTATATTTTACCTGTGCTAATGATTACTGCTGTTTTCGTATTCAGTGTGTTTTGTGCAGCCCTATTGCTTATTAGTCGCAAGCTGTTAGGTGAGCATATTTTTGACAGCTATCGCTTGCGCCCTCCATCTGAAGCAGAAGACAGTGAGTACATTTGGAAACAACTTACACCACAACACTCTGAACGTATGCAGGTTCAGTTTATTAGCCAACTTAGCCAATCTGACTTAGAAAACGCATTTTTAGCCCACGAATATACCATTTTCGAGAATAAAGTGGGTGACATTCAAGATTGGCTCACTCGGGTGAAAGAACCCGATTTTGATAAAATATTAAAAATAGATGAACTTGAAAATACGCCAACCATTATTTTAAAAGGGCTAAACAAAGCACTGCTTGATCACGCCGAACGGGATGCCGCATTTGAGCTTATTCAAACCCTTCAAAAACACAAGTGTCACTTGATATTAGTATCTGAAATGTCACCGATGCAGTTACTTAGCCACGCCGAGAGCTTCCCTGCGTTTGAAACTCAACATTTACCGAGTAAAAACGAGTTATGGCAGTGGAGCAAATTACTTCGCAGTTTTTATATACATTATTATTGGGTAGCCAGTAAGAAAAATACCCTCACCACATCGCCTACCGCCTTTTCGGTACTGGCGCATGAATCTACGTACTGGCCCGATTTACTCGATGTGCAACGGGCGTTTCTCATTTACCATCTAGAAATAAAGCTAAAGCGCTCAGCAGAAAATATTGATGCAGTATTGTCTGCGCTGAATGGCGTTAATGTGGCTCACCTAAAAGAGGTGCAACACGCATTGAAACTGGACAATTACTGGTCTCCTCAGCAAATCGTTGAGTTTTTTGTTCACCACGCCCGGCCTGCTTATCGCATGCGGTGGGAGCAATGCACCACGAATGAACGGCTCATTTTGTTACAGCTTGCCCAAGGTGCCAAGTTAAACCCAGCCAGTGCTGAAATTATTGGTCATTTACAACGAAGGGGACTAATTTATCGAGATTGCGGATGGCACTTGGTGAATGAGAGCTTCAGGCAATTTGTCATGAGCGCAGAGCCTGCGAAGCACATTGAGGTATGGCTTAAAGAAACGCGGTCGAGTATTTGGCATAATTTGCGACCGCCATTATTTATGCTGGTGGGGCTATTATTTCTGTTAGTGATTTTCAGTGCCAACATTGCCTTCGATTCTATTATTACTACATTAGCGGCAGTGCTAGGAGTATTACCCATGTTAATTACGAATTTGTCTAGCCTTAGAACATTAGAGATATTACCTAAAGACTGACCAATAAAAATGCTGAAGGATGATCAGAAAAAGCCGTATTTTTCTAAATCTTCATATGCACCACAATGCACCAACACGTAGCATGATGTTCATCGTATTCGGTGCGCTTTAATGAACTTGGGGGTAAAGCAGCTTAAAAGGGGAAGTATCCAAAAAAGTGTACTACAACTCATGTTTAGGCGCGTCTTTTAAGTCGAAAGATTTTAAAAAAATAGCGTGAGGCTTGTAGTCACGACGATAAAAACATTGCTGCTAAAATAGGCTATTTTCTTTTGATTTCTAAGATAATAGGGTCAAACGTGAACGATGAAAATGCGTCACTAATCCCCTTTCTTGGTAAAAAGCGGACGAAATTCTAGCGTAACAAAACCTTATGCTCCGCTATAGCAAAATATCAGGTTTTCACCGCATTGTATGTGGATTGTCCGAAATCTGATTTAAAGAATAATTAAAATCTCAATGTAGCAGTTAGTAAGAGATGTACATTTTTGAGCATTGCGCGCACTAAATAAGTGCAATAAATTCAGTGGGTTACTAAAAATTCTCTCTTGCATGCCCGCTTGTTACCCATTAATCTAAAGTTCGGTGTACTTATTAGGCATAGTGGCAAATGAAACAAGAATTAAAAAATAATCCATCAGTTAACTCATCACGTCGTAATTGGTTAAAGTCAGTTGGTTTAGGTGCTGGCGCAGTTGCGCTAACAGCATGTGTAGACTCTAGCGTTAAAGAACTTAGCGCAGCAGGAATGAAAACGGATCATTTTCCTTCAGCTACCCCTAATGTGAGTGACGGCCTTGTTCGTTTATCGTCTAATGAAAACGCCTTTGGCCCTTCAGCTAAAGCGGTAGATGCCATGCAAGGTGAATTATTCAACTTAGCACGCTATTCAGATGCAACGGTGGATGTGCTTAAAAGTAAAATTGCTGCACAAGAAGGGGTATCTGAAGATCAAATTATTGTTACCAATGGATCTTCTCCCATCTTATTCGGCTACGCCGATTGGATTACAAAAAACGGTAATAAATTGGTAACGTCTATGGCTACTTACGAGGGTGTACCTCGTGGCGCAGAATTCATGGGCGCCGACGTAACTTACGTTCCGCTAGATGCTGATATGAATTTCGATTTAGACGCGATTGAAGCTGCGGTTACTGAAGACACCACTGCCGTGTATATTTGTAACCCTAATAACCCGACGGGTACCGTGGTAGATGCGGCTAAGCTCACCGCGTTTGCAAAACGGGTATCTAAAAAGGCGCAGGTATTTATCGATGAAGCGTATATCGAAATGTCAGACGCTTATCCCGCTAATGTACAATCAAAGTTAGTGGCCGAAGGGCATGATGTGGTTATTTGCCGCACTTTCTCTAAAATTCATGCCATGGCAGGGCAACGCTTAGGTTATGCCATTCTACCCGCTGAACAAGCAAAGCAATTAGGTGGCATGTTGCGTATGGGGGGGGTGAACTACTTAGCATTAGTAGCAGGTATGGCAAGCATGGAAGATCATGCAAACCTAAATACTATGCGTTCAAGGGTAAAAGTAGAACGTGAGAAGCTAACGGCAGCCGCTGAATCACTAGGCCAGGCTTATGCGAAAAACCCGCAAGGCAACTTTATCTATATGGATACCGGTATGCCACACGACGAGTTTGCAAAGTTAATGAAGGCGCAAGGAATTAAAGTCGTTGGCCGTACATGGCCTGGCTACGACACATGGTCACGAATTAGTGTAGGTATTCCTGAAGAAACGGATGCGTGCGTAAAAGCATTAAAAACGGTTTTAGCATAAGTTTGTAACGGAATATAAAGACTAAATGCTGGTGGTTTTGTTGGTACCTCTATGGGGTACGTCAACAGCAAAACCATCGGCTTTTAACCCTACCTTTACTAATACGCATTAGCATTCAAAATATACTTTCTCTAATAAAGCACCCTCAATGCTGTATCAATGATGTCGTAGCGCATCAATAAGCTCACTTTTACTCATGGTTGAGCGACCTGAAATACCTACTTCTTTAGCTTTGTCGTAAAGCTCTTTCTTGGTACGTTCTTCATATTTTTTACTTTCACCGCCTTTTTTCGAGGGCGATTGCTCATCGTTAGCTTGCGCATTGGCAATTCTGGCTGATTTTTCTTTGCTGTAGCCTTTATCCCGAAGCGCTTCATACGTGTCGTCGTTCTTAATCTGTGCTGCGTGTTGCTTGGCCATGGTAATCTCCTTTGCTTATTTTTCTCATCGGTAGGTAGCAGAAAAGCCGATAAGGTTAATTGAGCCTTACTTTTTATACTTCAACTTGGCAATTTTGGTGCACTGATAGATAAAAGTTAATGAGCTAATACAGAAGCTAATACATAAGCAAATAAGCGGAATAGACCCTACTTATTCTTGGGTCTTAGTACTGCGTCCTTCATCCATAAAGCAAGTAGGGTAAATCCGCGTTCTATACGTTACTCTACAAAGAAAACCTCAGACTGTAGTTCGTCACCAATGTTAGTATTCGCTCGAATCACTTCTGCTAGCGTGGTGCCTTCTACCATTTCAAGCTCGTCATCGGTCAAATATCTTTGATACCAAAACCGATCACCTTCGCGAAGTTCGTCGAATTGCTTAACATTGATAGCAGTAAATAATTCACCTAACTGAGAACCCGTTTCTATTTGAGGATCTTCAGATAACCCGCCTATCCATAGCTCAACATCATCAACCGAATTGTAGGCGTTGGACAGTGCAGTTTGCAGCGTGGTGTTTGAAGTAATGTCACTGAAAAATTCAGCACGCTCTAACCCCATGGCTTCCCGAACATCATTATAGGATGCTAGCCCGTGATCTCGCCCCCGTTGAATATTTAAAGAGATAAGGTCAAAGCCTCCACTGCCAGGCCTACCAAATAAAAAGTTACGTAGTCCATTTACCACTTTAATATCGATAGCTTGATGACGTTGTTTTGCCAGGCCACGAAGAACAGGGTCAATATCATCTTCTTCAACGTACAGCCCTATCCCTGTGAAAAAGGCATCACGAAGCGCCAAACTACCTTCATCTATTGGATTATTGTCGGCATCTAAGCGAAGTATATTGTCACTGACTTCGCTATGACCAAGCCGATAGGCTGCAGTTGAAAACTCATTGTAGGTGGTGGGATTTACGTCATCATCATAACCTTGATAATCAGGCATTGTGTTTTCGCCCAATAAAGCAGGTAGGTACTCGTCGTAGGTAATTATCTGCAACTTGGCAATAACAAGACGCCTAGTTTGTTCGTATATATCTTCGACATCTGATTGGGGCTGTTGCGCCTGTAGAATAGTCGCAATGCGGTTGTGCTCCCTTACCCAAATAGTATGCATAGCGGTAAGCACAGCTTGTTCATTAACCCGAACGTCGCCGCCGAGAAATAACACGCTAGGGTCAGATACAAAGCCATTAGCATTCGGAAATCCGTTAGGGTTTCGTGGCAGTAAGTTATTCTCAGATGTGGCTAAGAAGGGCGATTGATCCCCTTCGCGCAACGCTTCATTACGTTCGGAATCAGAGCCATAAATCATCGAGCCATCTATCCAACTCGTAATTTCATTTTCCTGTTCACGAACGTTATTCGCATCGGTGCCTGTGTCTGGGTCGTAAATTGCACGATTAAATGAAATAGTGACACTCCCTGTACTGTTAGGGTCGAAAAATACATCGCCTGTGGGCACAATGATGTGTTCCGCTTCTAAGGTACTTCCGTCTGTAAGGCTTATATCGTGGTCAATAAACTGTCCCCACTGCCATAAGTAATCACTGGTGTTATAAGTGTTGGGTATACTTTCCCCCTCAGCCTGCATCACCAGCAAGTTGCTGATTTCACGTGCACTTTTTTGTGCTGGACCGGCCATTTCTGACACGCCGTCAGTGTAAAAAGCAGGCGCTATACGTTGCAGGTGACTAAAGGTAACACCCCAATCGGGGTTATCTTGATTGTTACTACTGCCATCATAAGAGCGTATTTCTCTGCCTCCTTGGGTATTGAGAACAAAATCTTCTCTTCCTTCTCTATCCCGACTATTTTGACGTTGTTGGTCTACATCTTCGTCAATTCCCTGTGCAGATCTGCCTCTTTGGTTATTATCAGCATTGTTTCTGTTGTTGTCCGTATTTTCATTGTTGTCGGCGCCATCATTTCCATCGCTGTTTCCATCATTATTTGCATCAGAAATGGTATCCACATCAGGGGATGTTAATGTGGCATTAGTGGATTGCTCATCGTCGTTGTTGTCCGAACCGCAGCCATATAAGCTGCTTAACGTAACGGCTAAAAACGCTAATTTTTTCATAATATGTCCTGTAATTACTAATTTAAAAAACAATCAAGCTCGTTGAAAAAAATGGGGGAGATTGATTGCTATTTGAACCTTCAAATCCTTTGAAGCATTTATAATTACTTTTAATTTCTTCAGACGTTTGCATACCGGGGCAAGGATCGGCGAGGGGGCAGGCATCTTGTTGTTCAAAGATTAGGAGTAAATAATACGAAATCTGTTCAAACCTTTACACTTTGTTGACAATTTTTGCTTTGAGTAACTGAGATGGGCAGAGAGGAAAACAGTAGAAGGGCTGCTTATAAATAAAAACGCCGCGTGCAGAGCGAGCCGCAGCGGCGCTTTAAAAGCTTTTCTTTAAAAAACTTACTTCTCTATGTTAAACGTAAGCCCTGCTTTTTCAGTGAGGCGAGAAATCAACTTATCACCCAATGCAGATGCGGGTGTAAAGAAGCCGCCAGAAAGTGACACATCTTTACAAAGGCAAAGGGCAGATTCTGAAATCATTCTACTGGTTGAGCCATAACCCGGGTCTTTATCTCCGATTACTGATACCGCAAGGGTGTCGCCATTAGTTGCTTCACCGATAAACATAACATCGTAAAACCCATTTTCCCGCTCTTCTTTACTTGGGCCTTCACCCGGCTTAGGGCCACCCTGACCACCTAATGATTTGTCTTGGGCAACATGGTTCGCCATCGCTTCGCCTTTCTCGCCAGGGCCAGTAAGCATCATCTCATCATACTGAAAGGTTTTGCCGTAGGCGAAGTTTGCCAAGTAGTTAGAACGGTGTACGTTCTTGGTATTGATAGCCGCCATAATAAATGGCGCAGCCCACGAACCTAAAGATTCGTCGTAGTATGGCTTGGAGCCGTCTGGCTGTGGGTGACTTTGGCTAGCATCAGCAAGCGAGAACGGATTAATCAGTGCAGACATAATCGATTTGTCTTTATGTGCTGCTACCATAGTGGCTTTTAAGCTGGCTGCTGTGCCACCAGAAAACGTACCCTGCATTTTTCTTACACGGCCTTTTACGTATTCAATCGCGGCGCCGGTTTGCTTTTTAGCGTGTTCTTGTAAGAAGTGAACCCCCAAATCGAAAGGTACAGAGTCGAACCCACACGAAAAAACAATATTGGCACCCGTGTCTTTTGCTTTGGCTTCATATTTGTTGATCATCTGGTGCATCCACGCAGGCTCACCACATAAGTCGGTATAGCCCGTGCCGTTGTCAACGCAGGCAGAGAGTAATTTTTCACCGTAAATTTGATAAGGCCCTACCGTGGTTAATACCACTGATGTGCGCTTAGTCAGCGAATCTAGTGCAGCGTTGTCATCACCATCTGCAATAATACTTACCACATCATCGCTAATACCTAACTCTGCTTTAACATCCGCAAGCTTGGCTTCGTTACGCCCGGCAATAGCCCATTTTACGCTGCTGTCGCTGCCATATTGGCTTTGGAAGTATTCAGCTACCAATTTACCAGTGAAGCCCGTAGCACCAAAAATTACTACATCAAATTCCCGTTGATCACTCATAAATATCGTGTCCTATTTTATTTTTCATGGAAGACTTATGTGCAACCAATATACGCAATCCCTTCAGGTTAAATCATTTTTTTAGGTAATAATTGAGTATTGATTTGGGTGTGAATACACATGTAATTTACCACCCAGTATGCAATGCGCAGTGCTTACCAAAACAAAATAGATAGAGGCGAATAAACAGCGATTAGCGAATATAAGGTTCAACAAATCGTTTCATGCGGGTTAAGCCTTCTTTTAAACGGCTTATCTCTGTGGCAAACGACAACCTTACATAACGAGTAGCATTATGTTCGCCAAAGTCGTCACCGGGTGTTAATGCCACATATTCGGTTTCTAATAAACGGTCACAGAACTCAATGGCGGTAAGGCCAGTAGATTCAATATTGATATACGCGTAAAACGCGCCATCTGGTGTAGCGTCAATACTTAAACCCATGTCTGCAATGGCGTCCAGCACAAACGTAGCACGTGTGCGCAATTGTGCTTTTTTCTGTTCACATTGGGCAAGTGACTCCGGTGTAAAGCACGCTAGCGCAGCTTGCTGGGCTAGGGTAGAGGGGCAAATAAATAGGTTTTGTGCTAATCGCTCCATAACTTGGGTCATACCTTCGGGTACCACACACCAACCTAAGCGCCAGCCTGTCATACCGAAGTATTTGGAAAAGCTATTAATCACAATAGTATTGTTGTGCAAGCGCTCATTCGCCAAAACCGTGTTGAGTGGGGCAGGTTGCTTTGCAGCAGAAGGCGAGCTATCGCGTAAATCTAAGTTGAGATAAATTTCATCAACAATAAGAAATCCATCATTTTGCTTGCAGGTTTCACCAATACTATATAGTTCCTTTTCTGCAATAGCGGTGCCGGTTGGGTTAGCCGGGCTAGCGATAAGCACGCCTTTGGTTTTACTATCCCAATGGTGTGTTACATCGTCATGGGTTAACTGAAATTGTTGCTTGCTAGAAGTCGGCACTAACGTAACTTCGCCGCCAAAGGTGTTTAAAAATCGACGATTACAAGGGTATGAAGGATCGCCAAGTATTACCTTATCGCCGTTCTCAACGAGCGCTGCACTCACCAATAACAACGCCGCTGATGCGCCAGCGGTAACTACAATGCGCGAAGCTGGAATATCAACGTTGTGCTGAGTTTTATAGAACTGAGCAATGGCGCTTCTAAGTTCAGGCAAGCCTAATGCTGAAGTATACGGGTAATCAGCTTGAGACAACGACTGCTTCATGGCCTCAACAACCGGCGTGGGCGCGCCGAAGTCAGGCTCACCCAAGTTTAACCGAATAACATCGTGTCCTTGATTGCTAAGCGCAGTGGCTTTCTCACCATAGGCCATGGCTAAAAAAGGGGATAGGGTGGTGGCTCGAGTAGCGTACTTCAACATGCTTTCTTACAACGTGGGGTAACAATGCCCCGTACTATATCAATTGTGCAAACCTAATTACCAACAAAGTCGCCATATCTAATAGCAAAAGCAGGTAGCGTTAGCCAACTGTAATGACCAATAGCGGTTCTAGTCGCGATTTTTAATAGCAATCAATACCAGCATTTACCATCAGCGACTAGGTTAGCGCTTTACCCATTAAAAATTCACGCAATAGTTAGTGTTTTTCGATGAATAGCCATATGCATAATCAAACACTTACGATAGGGTAGAAGAGGTATAAGTTGAGATGATATAAAAAGTAAAATACAGCGTTTGCGTTATTTAAAAGGAAATCAGTCGTGTTGGTCGAAAACAAACAAAGTAATAAAAAGGCAAGGGGTGAGAGGCGCTTCTCATGCAGCGCTATACGGTGGTTCATGGTTGTTGTTATGTCCGCTGTTTTCGCGACACCTGTGTGGGCAGCGTTACCCACCATTAGTGAATTCACTAAAGAGATGTCCGCCAAAGATGGCCTCATCCCCGTGTATTATGATGATGAAACTGACAAAGTGTATTTATCGATACCCAACGATGAGCGCCAGTTTTTATTTCAAAGCAGCTTACCTTACGGCGTAGGCTCTAACGATATTGGTTTAGATAGAGGCCAGTTAGGGCGCACTCGCTTAATTGCCTTCGAACGCTTTGGCAATAAGCTGATGCTGAAGCAGCTAAATACTAAGTACCGCGCAGCCCATGGTAGCGCAGCTGAAAAGCAAAGTATTAACGAAGCCTTTGCCAGTTCCGTATTAGCCGGCTTTGTTATAGTGGCAAAGAGCGATAGTGCTAATCTAATCGACTACACCCCTTTTTTATTTAGTGATATTCATGGCATCGGTAACCGGCTATCAGCTAAAAAACAAGGCAGCTTTAAAGCAGACAAAAGCCGTAGCGGAGTATATTTACCTCGCACAAAGGGGTTTGAGAAAAACACCGAGCTTGAAGCTTTAGTCACGTTTGCTGGCAGCAAGCCGGGTAACTATTTGACAGATGTCGCGCCAGATGCAGAAAACCTTTCGGTACACCTTCATCATTCATTTGTTGCATTACCTGACGATGGCTATACACCACGGGCTTATCATCCCTACTCAGGTTATTGGAAATTCCGCTATTTCGATTACTCTACGGCAATTAATGAGCCTACGGAGCAGCGCTTTATTACACGCCACCGTCTCGCCAAGGTATCACCACATGCGCCTATGAGCGAAGCGGTTGAACCTATTGTGTATTACCTAGACCCAGGTATTCCAGAACCGGTGATGTCCTCATTAAAAGAAGGCGCCAGCTGGTGGAACCAAGCTTTCGAAGCGGCAGGTTATAAAAATGCCTTTCAGGTGAAAGTGTTGCCCCAAGATGCCGATCCCATGGATGTCCGTTACAACGTGATCAACTGGGTGCATCGGGCTACCCGAGGTTGGTCTTATGGTTCGTCCGTGGTCGACCCTCGCACGGGTGAAATTATTAAAGGCCATGTGACGCTGGGCTCACTGCGTGTTCGCCAAGATTATTTAATCGCACTAGGTCTTACCAGCCCATTTTCTGGTGATAATGCTAGCTCACCTGAACAAGAAGCCATGGCATTAGATCGCATCAAGCAGCTCTCTGCCCATGAAGTAGGGCATACCTTGGGCATAGCACACAATTTTGCGGCCAGTGAAAATGACATGGCTTCCGTGATGGATTATCCACACCCTCGTATTACCCTAAAAGGCGATAAAGTTAGCCTTGAAGGGGCTTACGATAAGGGCATAGGGGCCTGGGATAAACACGCTATTGTTTATGGCTATCAAGAATTCGGTTCGCTCAATGAAGAAGCCGAAGGTTTGGCTAAGCAAATTGTTAAAACTCGTAATCAAGGGCTCGCGTTTAAGTCAGATTCTGATACCCGAAGTTCGCGTCATAGTTCGGCAAATGGACACATGTGGGAAAACGGTGCCGATCCGCTAGATGCTTTCGATGAAATCTCTGCGGTCAGACGCCATGCGCTTGATCAATTGGGAATGGATACTCTGAAACCCAATGCTAGCTTGTCGTCACTAGAAAATGCATTAGTGCCAATTTATTTGCTTCATCGCTTTCAATTAGAAGCGGTAGCAAAACAAGTGGGAGGCTTGATTTACGAATACGAGCGTAAGGGCGATTACACCACGCCACAAGGTCAGCAAGACGTTGCACCACAGGTACAGCAACGTGCCATGCAGCAGCTTATTACTGCCACTACCGTGCCTTATCTAACTATTCCTGAAAGCGTATTAGCACTCATTCCGCCCACTGCGTACGGTGATGATGTTACCCGTGAGCATTTTCAGGGAAAAATGGGGCTTATGCTTGACCCAGTATCAGCAGCTGCCTCTGCCAGCGATTTTGCATTGTCGTTATTACTACACCCAGAGCGTTTGAATCGTTTAGCGTGGCAAAGTAGCCGAACAAAAGAGCTCGTGGGTGTGGAAGGGCTAGTACGCCAGATATTAAACGTACATTGGTATCGCGCTAAACACAAACGCGGGGCTAAAGGCGATTTGGTTGCTTCACGTCTACAGTTAGTTGCATTGAATGCCATAATGAAAGCCGTAACAAACCCAGCATTAGCACCAGAAGCTAAAATGGCGATGCACAGTGCGTTGCTTGAGTTCGATGAATGGCTAGATGATGATAGCGATAGAGACGCTGATGAAGTTTTGCACAAGTACTTCGATACTTACTGGAAATCAGGTCATTGGTCTGGGGCGTTCGAAGTGAAGCCGTTACCACCGGGTTCACCTATATAGTTTTATTTCAACAACGCTGAAATTTAGGTGTGTACTTTTGCTAACGCCTAAAACTCAACAGCTAACACGTAAACATAAATAAAAAGCGGTTAACCTAAAACAGGTTAACCGCTTTTTTTTGTTCCTAGCGTTGTTTGAGTTTGTGTTCTTAAACTTAAGGTTGTTATTGAGCTTGTTGAGGCTCGGTTTTTTCTAAATGTTAGGCTTAAGCTTCTTTTACAAACTGCTCACTTAATACCTGATACAAATACTCAGGCTTAACGGGTTTTACAATATGCGCATTCATGCCCACGGCGAAGCTTTTTTCTATCTCTGTTTGCATGGCGTGTGCTGTCATCGCCACAATTGGAACATCTAGCTTTAACTCTTCTCTGATTTTTTGAGCAGCAGTTAACCCGTCCATCACAGGCATTTGCATATCCATCAAGACAAGATCGAAAACGTTCTCTTGCTCCAACATTTGCAAAGCAATTAAGCCATTTTCTGCAACACTGACCTTGGCCTTAGTATCGGCTAAAAACAGTTTGGCAACTTTACGATTTATCGCATCATCTTCTACCAAAAGGATATTTTTATCAGAAAAATCGGGTGGCGCTTTACCTTCACTTTCTAACGATGCCATTTGAGGTTTGCCCCGAGTAGACATTCTTAGTAAGCAATTCTGCAACGAGCTACTATTAACCGGTTTCTGTAGATAGTACTCTACGCCCACTGGTCGCCCGAGGGTTTTAAGTGATTCAATATCATAAGCTGACAACATCGCAATATTAGGCTTACCTTGACTGAACTCTTGATTAATAATTGAGGCTAACTCGATGCCATCAATGTCCGCCATTTTCCAATCAATAATGATTAAATCATACGGTACATCACTTGCCACAGCGGTACGCAGGTACATAAGCGCTTCTTTACCACCAGTGGCCAAATCTGGGTTGATATTGATGCGCAGTAACGCTTCCGCTATTGCTTGCCTTGAAAGCATAGTATCGTCAACCACCAACACTTTTAAGTCGGCTAATGTTAGGTTTCCTAACGTAGTGGGTTGTGGCAGTTGATTATGCTGCTCAACTAATACAGTGAAAAAGAAAGTAGCGCCTTGACCAAGCTTACTCTCTACCCATATTTCCCCGCCCATTAGCGAAACAAGGTGCTTACAAATTGATAAGCCCAACCCCGTTCCGCCATATTTACGGGTAATGGATTCATCAGCTTGCGTAAAGGCATCGAACAGTGATTCTATCTGATTTGTTGAAAGGCCAATTCCCGTATCTTTTACTGAGAACTCAAGTAAAACGCCGTGTTCAGAGTATTTTTTATTAACCGATACGAATACCATCCCTTCGTCAGTAAACTTAATGGCATTGCTTAGCAGATTATTCAGCACTTGCTCAATACGCAGGGCATCACCAGAGACTTGAAGGGGAACGTCTCTTGCCACGTACTGTAACAATTCAATACGCTTTTCTTTAGCATTTATCCCGTGTAACCGAATGACTTGCTCGACCAGTTTGTCGAGTTCGAAAACCTCAGATTCAATATTAAGTTTTCCCGCTTCAATTTTTGAAAAATCTAGCACATCGTTAATTACCCCTAGTAGGGTTTGTGACGACTGTTCAATTTGGGATAGATTGGTTTTCTGCTCTTCATTTACAACAGATTTTTGCGTTAGCTTTGTAAGCCCCACTATGGCGTTCACTGGTGTTCTAATTTCGTGGCTCATACGGGCTAAAAATTCTGATTTCGCGTCGGTGGCATTTTGTAGGTTTAACGCAAGCTCTCGCAATTCTCGCTTCTGTTTAAGCGTAATAACAAACATAAAAAATAAAAGAATAGCGACGCAGCAAATAGTGACAATGATGTACACCTGAAACGTACTATTTTGTTCTGACAGTTGTTGACTAAGTTCTAATTCAGTAATTTTTTGTATCTTTTGATCGGTTTCTAAACGGGCTCTGTTAAACGCTAGTTGCTCCGATTGGCGGGTATCAAAGACCTGCTGCTTCAATTCTGAATGTTGCAAAAGAAATTGATAGGCATCGCGATATTGGCCCTTAAGTAGCGCAATATTGGCTTGCATCTTTAAGCCTTCATACTGATATTCAGTAATGTCTAAATCTTGTGCAATGGATAAGAGCTTCAAAACCGTTTGGGTGGCTTCATCAATGCGCTCTAATTTGAGTAAAACCTCTGACTGCAATGTCAGCCCCGCTAGCTCACGTTGGCGATGCTTCCCAGCAATTGCATGATCGATAATATTTTCCGTAACCGCAAGCGCTTCTTCATGGTTACCTAATTGCAGGTAAGTTTTTGCCAAATAGAAATTTAAGATTGGCGCGAATTTGTCGGGGTTAGTATTTACTCGGTCAATCAACGACTTCGCTTGCTTTATTTCTCCCTTAGCCAGTAGGCCAGACACAATGAAACCGTAGCCTTGTTCTTCATAATAGGTGTTGCCGCGTTTAATTGATTCGGTTACCAGTTGTTCACCTGTATTTATTAAGTTATCTGCCCATTGATTCGATTTAGCATACAAATTCCCTATAGCTTGTAGCGTGTTTTGTATGTAGGGGGTATCTAAAGACTGATGAATACTCAGGCTATTAAGCAGTAACTCTAGAGATTCACCATATAAATCAAAGAAATAGGTTATTATTCCTTGTCGCCTTAACGCTTCGGCAAGTTGCAATTGGTTATTAGCTTCTGTGGCTAGTTTTTTTGCTTGGGTGGCCATTTCATAAGCCAGCTTATAATTACCCTCAAGAATATACGAATGACTTTTTAGGTTAAGCAAGTGAGCTTCATAGGCTGGAAGGTCTTTGTCTGCTAGATACTTTTCGGCTTGATTAAGGAGCTTCTTTGCGAGCGTGGGGTTAACAAATACATTCTTATCGGCAGTTTGCAATACCTTATCAATATCGACAGTGGCGCCTTGAGAGAACACAGAAAAACTAGGCAGTGCTAAAAGCACTACCCACAAAAGACACCACAATCTCATAAAATTAAATCCATCTAGCCAGTATCAACCTATTTCGAGTGACTGATTTCTAGGTTGTCTGCGCCTTCAGCTTCACATCGGTTTTTTATCGCTGCAACATCGTTTTTTGCGCATATTTGGACATCTTCGTCAGATAGACCAAAAGCTTCAGCAGTCCCCTTAGGATCGCTGACATACTGTTGTTTCAACTTTTCATCTTTATCCATAGCAATCAAAAACTTTACTAACAAATCGTTCATTTTTTATTCCTTTATTTTATGTAGTTAGAAACTTACGTTTTAGCCAAACAACTTTTGTTCAAAAAGGGCAGGGGTTAAATCTAGTTCTGCCATCGATTTCATATCAAAATCTGGTAATCCTTTAGAAGGGATAACCAACGTAGTGATAGGTTTTGGTATTACTGCCGCTAAATCTTTTAGCTCAAGGTATTCTATTCGAGGAGCTGCAATGGGGATGGTAGAGGCTTCATAAACTATAATGGTGTGCTGAGGAGAAAAATATTTCAACAATTCATTTTTAAGCTGCATTAAGCCTGGGTGCGATGTTCGGTGTTTGTTATGCGTGAAATCGGCGATACTGCCAATCTGCCAGATAATCTGCATCATATGAGGGTCTAAGGTGTATTGCCTAAGCAGAAACTGAGTCGCCTCATACGACTGACATCCATAATGTGCGGGATCTAGCCCTAAATCAGCAACCAAGCAGTCTTCGGCAGAAATCCCTGGTAACATTTCGGCATCATAACCTTCATCTTTTAATTGTTTGATGGCCTCATGTGAGGGATTTACAAATACCCCAGGGTGACCATAAAACGCCGCCACCACCTTTTTTCCTGCCTTGACTTCATCAACAATGCGTTGCGTCATTTTTTGGTAGGTGAGTGCCCGAGATTTGCCTTGCTCATAAAGGTGACGTAAACACACCACATTCGCGTTAATCATTTGCAGATTGATTAGCGCCGACTGTGTTACAACGCTCAATACGATATCAGCTGTTTTAAGTAGGCTTTCCGTAATTAAGGTCATTTGGCCAGATACAGTAATACCTGTACCTACAACTACCAAAGATCCTTTTTTATCTACGTTCATTTCATCCCTTTCCATTGAAATTTGGCTATGTATAGCCTTTATTGAATATAAAGGAAAATATACCCATTGTTAATTACTTTGTCATAATAACCGATATGGTTTCGAAGTTGTGAACGAGGGCCTATCAATAAATATTGATAAACTATCGTTGGTGGCCAGGATATGTATCTAAAACAGGGTTATTTCAAAGCGCTTTATCGCCCAATTTAAAAATGATATTGTACTCAAAGAGAACTAAATATTGTATACCAAATTGGTAAATAACGTTAGTTAATTTAGGGGCTTACAATGATTACACACCATGGTGTGACGATAACCGGTTCAGTTACAAGAAGCGCAGCTTTATGGTTAGTGGCACTGGGCGCATTATCCACACTGTCTGCTTGTACTTTTAGTCACGATCCTAGTGCCAAAGCCGAGAAGTCAGTTTGTGTAGCAGTTTTAACGAATTCACTCAATTGCGAAAATGAACCACTGGCTTATAACGAAACCAATCCTCATAGTGAATTTGACCAGCAAATGCTTCCGGTCAATCAGCGTGAAGGCATGCTTGAAAGTGAGTTCGAAGATAACAGACGTAATCGATAGCGCTAATACCGCGTTGCCTTTATCTTTTGATAACATGCAACGCGCTGGGTTAATGTTCAATAATCTACTTATGGCTGATAAGGTAGTGAGGATTGATGCAAAATGATACGAACCTTGCCATCTTCACACTGCTTAAAGACAAAGCTTTTGTTCACAAATATGTGACTGTCGTCATCCCCAATAAAATGAACGTTGCACTGCACAATGGCCAGTTCGCCGTTTAAAATAAAATCTTCTTTGCTGTACCACACTTTAACCCAAGGCTTAAGTTTAAAACCATTGTCGTTGGGGTAATCGCTGTTTCCGCCAACAAAGTAAGAAAGCGCGCCTTCTTTGGTAGGGCGGAACGTGTGCTGGCCAAACGTTAAAGTAGGCTTAAACAAAACATGGCCATTATCATAATCATAGCTGTCAGAGAGCACTTGAAGAGAAAACGCTTGAACGTCTCCACCTTCGGTATGTACTTTCCCAACTTTTACAACATTATCGCACCACGTTTGTAGCGCCGAATGCACCATCTCTTTAGTAAACATAATGTATACCTCTGCGTTAAAATATCGTTTGTTAGTTTTAAAGCTGGTTAGCAAATTTTAAAATGGTTTCGTCTTTTGCGCAAAACGCCAGCAACGTTTCTTCACGTTGTAAAATTATAAACGAAACACATAAATGCGTTAACAAACAGATACTGTAATACAAACCGCCCTTTTTGTTATGTGATATCATCACGCTAATAGCTTAAATAATTGGCTACAGTTAGCAATAGTAATTGGAGATAGCTTTTATCTATCAAGTGGAAATTCACTCGAATTTTTTACTGCGTATTAATTGCATAAATGTAGTCTGTGATTATTCTAACTTATCTACCGCCCGCAATATCAATAAATGAACCTGTTACGTAAGATGCTTCATCTGATAATAACCATGCGATAGCATCTGCCACTTCCTGTGTATTGCCTCCGCGTCCCATCGGAATTTGTGAGCTTAGGCGATTTACGCGATCGGGTTCACCTCCGTCTGCATGTATATCGGTGGCAATAAAGCCAGGGCGCACGCTATTGACTCTAATATTTTGGCTAGCAAGTTCTAACGACATACCTGTGGTAAGCGTATCCATAGCGCCTTTTGATGCAGCATAATCAACGTATTCAAACGGGGCCCCTGTACGAGATGCAACCGAAGACACGTTCACAATGGCGCCATCACTTTGAATTTGTTTCATAAAAGCTTTCGCGCAAAGAAAGGCGCTAAGTACATTTGTAGTCAGTATTGTTGTGAAGCGCTCGGCACTGATGTCAGAAAATGGGGTTTTGGTAAATAGTACGCCCACATTGTTGACTAGATGCGTGACGGTGCCGAACTCAGCGTTAACTTTGTTAAACATGCTTTGAACTTCTGCCTCTTCTGAGACATCCGCTTTATGAGTAATTGCAACGCCGCCACTGGTGTTAATTGAAGTGCATAAAGCTTTCGCAAGCTTTTCATTTTTCAGGTAGTTGATGCAAACATGGTAACCCTTTTTAGATAGCGTAAAAGCGGTAGCGGCACCAATACCCCTACTAGCCCCCGTTATAATCGCAACTTTTTTCAACTTTCAGTCCCTGTTTGTCTAGCTCGCCACTGTAGCGTATTTGAATTGGATTGAACCAACCCTAGGTCGATTTAGAGAATTATTCTTTATTGTTTGCCGGCGATGCTGTTTACAAAGTGTTTATACAAGTCTTCTGAGGCGTTAAGCATCTTGTAATCTAACAGATGGTCTAGTTCTGGGTAATCAATGTGCTTACAACGAGACCGTTCATTTTCTATCATACGTTCGCAGATTGAAGCCGCCATAGAAGAGGACGGCCATATTTCATCCATTCCCCCCGAATAAAGCACAACATTTCCGCGAATATTTTCAACAGGGATTGTCGCACTTCCTCCATCCGTTCTATTTTGTAAAGATTGGGTATATAGGTCTAACAATCCTTCAACAGGTCCGGTTGGATTGAAGGCAACAAAGGGTAATCCCTTTTTGTTGTGACTCCAGCTTGAGCCCGGTACCGTTTGCCAATCATCTAGAATGCCTGCCCACACCACTGAGCTTGGTGCAATCGCGATTACTCTATCGAATGCGTTGTCGCGAGAAGCAAGCAGCAACGCCAACTCGGCGCCTTTAGACCATCCGATGAGCGTGATATGTTTTTGTGCAGGGTGTTTTTGTTTTAGCCAAGCTGTCGCTTTTTCGAAATAGGAGAGGGGAATTTCTTCTAATTCTTTGGGAAGCATATCGGCTTTGAAATAAGCAATGGCTAACGTAGGGTGACCATTATTGGCGATGACCTTAGCAAGCTTCGTAGGAATGCCGCCCTCTGAACCAGGGTGAGATCGTGAATATTTATTGACCAGTTGGCGGAAACTAAACGATCAGT